>CACEMW010000008.1:0-62431 GCA_902560705.1 uncultured Verrucomicrobiota bacterium | reverse complement strand
GATGGTTCTACCATGAAGTTTCCCAGTTCCAGTGATCACGGCATCTCTGAGACCGGTCTTCTGCTGGTTGGCCTCCAGCTTGCCAAGGTAGCCGGGGAAGGAAAGAATATCGACACTCCGCATGTCTTCATCCATCTGCTGAAAAGAATCAACATCCATCAAGCTGGCCACACGTCCCCAGGCGCTTAATGGAAAGTGATAACCACAATGCAAGCAGACATTGAGCTTGGCCTCCAGCTCCTTGCGATAAATGGTTTCTCCGCACTTGGGGCATTTGGTCCAGATTCCTTCAGGCATCAACCGCTTTCGAGGCCCCCCACTGACGGGCTTAGGACGCTTGAGCATGGATTGATCCGAGGCAGAAGGAGGAGGTGTCACCGTGGGCTCCTTCTTCTCAACACCTGGAAGGCTTCGCGTCTTTAGCTTGGAATCAGCGGATTCTGAGAAATCGGTCATAAGTTGATAAAAAATTCGTTTAATAAACTCAGGCAGCCTTGCCCTTATACAGACGATCTTCGCTTGGCAACACACACCAAAGTCCGAACGATCACTGTGGCGGCACCCGCTTGAAGACACGCTTGTGCGCAGGCGTCTGCCGTGGCACCAGAGGTCAACACATCGTCGATCAGGAGAAGTTTTTTTCCCTGGATGCGCTCAGGTTGCTGAACTTCAAAAGCACGGGCCATATTTTAAAAGCGCATGATCGTTGAAAGCATAGTCTGTGAAGGATTGGGTGCAATTCTTTTCAACACACCATCCAGCCACTGATGACGATACAAATCGGAAAACAATCTGGCCAGAATGGTAGCTTGATTGTAACCCCTTTCCCTTTTTCGGAGAGGATGCAGTGGTTCCGGGAGGGTGCCCTCACAAGCCATCACCTCATGGTCATGTTCCCAACGGCACTCCATCAACTGTTTGAAAAAGGAGTCATCCGCAAAGCTCCTTGATACTTGAATTGATGAATGAGCCCGAGCATGAGTGGAGAGGCATGGACGGCCGCACGGGCGGACTGGAAAGCGTAGGGAAGTCTGGAACAATCCATAAAGATCCATTCGAGAGGGCCGCCTTGCGATTCTGATGGACGACCGCAGGGCGGCAGCACAGGTTCAACGCCTCTTTGGCAGCCCTCTCAAAAGAAATCCTCTTCCGGGGTTGCAACTAAAATGCAGCATGCCTGACAAATTTCCGGATAAATCAAACACAATGCCTGACTGGCGATTTGCATAAGTCGCCGACCGATCAGTAATGGATACCTATACATGGGCAGAAAGTTCAGGCTCTGCTACAAAGTAAATTAACTTGATCCTGCGGAGAGGTAAACCTAAGACTTGGACTGGCGTATCGGATGTGACCGAAAGGCACACATATGTTGAACATTTTTGGAAAAAAACAAGGCGGCGGAGATGGCTTTGAAGGACCTGGTGCTTTCGGCCCTTATCAATTAGAAGAGCTAATCAACACCGGGGGCATGGCCCATTTGTGGTTGGGGACCAATCCGGAGGGGCAGACGGTTGCAGTGCGCCTTCTCCTTGCCAATTTAAAACATGACAGTTTGTCCCGAAAGCGCTTTGTAGCCGGCTGCGAGATTCTTCAGCGCGTGCATGATCATGCCTGCATCATCCATTATGTAGAGCACGGCGTCCTCCAAGGGCAGCACTTCCTAGTCATGGAATATCTGGAAGGGCTCAACCTGAAACAAGCCATGGTAGATGAGACCATGGATTTGGGTGGTCTGATCGGCAATATTCTCATTGATTCGGCTGAAGCATTGGAGCACGTTCATGACACGGGGTTCATGCACATGGACTTCAAACCTGAAAACATTCTGATTTCAAGAAACGGCAGCGTGAGACTCCTTGATTTTGATCTCTCCATGCCTCGTCCTGAATCGCCAGCCAAACTGAAAAAGAGCGCAGGAACCCCTGCTTACATGGCTCCAGAACAACTCCTTGGGGAACCGGTTGATCACCGTGCCGATATCTTCGCCTACGGAGTGATGGCCTTTGAAGTGCTCACCGGACAAAAACCCTTCGTCGGTCAATCCTCAACCGACATCCTCAAGCGTCAAGTCAAGCGAGGGAGCGAATTCAAAACTCCTAGGAGCCTGAACCCAGAAATTCCATTACCGCTGGAAAAGATCATCCTCAAGTCGCTGGAATGTGATCCCTTGAAAAGGTATGCACACATCAGTTTGCTGGTGCATGAGCTCAAGCAGTGCCTGTATGTTTGACAAACACATTTTTCCTTTTGGAATTCCTGAACTTTGAATAACCTTTTACGGGTAAATCCCTGATCACACACCCCTTCCCATGAAATACTTCCACGCCATTGCAGTTTGTTTCACATGGATTTCCCTGATAAGTCTCCAAGCAGCCGACTGGCCCCAATGGAGAGGGCCCCATTTCAACGGTTCATCGGAGGAAACCCAACTGCCCACTGAGTGGGGCAAAGATCATGGCATTGCTTGGTCAACCGACCTGCCCGGCTCCAGCGCGGCCACGCCGATCATCTCAGGCGACCACGTTCTAATCACCTCCACAGACGATACGAATCAATCCCTTTTGGCCATGTGCCTGAATCGCTCGGACGGAAGCCTGCGTTGGTCCAAGACCGTCGGCATAGGTCTCCAGCGCGACAATCGCAGTAATTTTGCCTCACCATCGCCTGTCACCGACGGGAAACTTGCGATTTTCTTCTATGGTAACGGAGAACTGGTCGCTTTCGATATGGAGGGTCAAAAGAAGTGGGGGTTCAACCTTGAAAAGCGCTGGGGAGAGTTTTGTTTTCAGTGGACCTTCAGCAGCAGCCCCCTTCTCTATGAGGGAACTTTGTACATGCAGGTTCTGCAGCGCAACGAACCGGTTCATGGTCGAGGTTTCACCGATCAACCCAATGAATCCTACTTGGTTGCCATGGACCCCTCGACAGGTACCGTCAAGTGGAAGATCACCCGACCAAGTCAGGCAAAAATGGAATCCCTGGAAGCGTTCACGACCCCCATGCCTTTTACCTACAACGGTCGAAGCGAAATACTCATTCTCGGTGGAGATGATGTGACCGGTCACCATCCGGACACGGGCGAGGAACTTTGGAGGTGGGGCACCTGGAACCCCACCCGAATCACTCACTGGCGACTCGTACCTTCACCCGTTGCCGGAGATGGTGTCATACTGGCATGCGCCCCCAAGAAAGATCCCATTTACGCGGTTCGCCTCGGTGGTATCGGGAAGTTGAATGACAAAGCTCTTGCATGGGTCAGCAAGGAGGACCGGAGCCTCAGCTCCGATGTGCCGACTCCAGCTTTTGCAGAAGGAGATTTTTTCATATTAAGTGATGTGCGCGGGGCCCTTGCCCGCGTCGACCCTCAATCAGGAAAGTCCAAGTGGTCGATCGAATTGCCCGGAAGAAGCAAATATGAGGCATCTCCCACCGTTGCAGGTGGTCATATTTACCTGATGAATTTTGCTGCGGATGTGTTGGTCGTAGAATCTGCCACCGGAACCATCAGGGCGAACATCCCCATGGGGTCAGGCTCTGACAACATGACCCGATCCAGCATCGCGGTGGCACATCAGCAACTCTTCATTCGCACCAACGAACAACTTCATTGTATTGGCAAGCCATGAATCAACCCTCATCATATCTTATTTCCATGAAACCATTCATCCTGACATGCATGCTCCTAGTGTCCTCAGTTGCTGGGGCTCAATCGGCGGAGTCCAAAGATACAAAGCCATCGGCTCCCACCGTTGTCACGCCCGGAAAAGCAGGTAGTCCACCTTCCGACGCCATCGTTCTTTTCGATGGCACTCAGATGGACGCCTGGCAATCTCAGGATGGACCCGCCAAGTGGAGCCTACTGGAATCCGAAGGAGCCATGGAAGTCAAAAAAGGCACCGGATCCCTTCGCACCAAGTCGTCTTTTGGGGATGTTCAGCTACATATTGAATGGGCATCGCCCAGCGTGGTTGAAGGCTCAGGACAAGGTCGTGGCAACAGTGGTGTCTATCTTCAGGGACGCTACGAAATCCAGGTTCTCGACTCTTTCAATAACGAAACCTACTTCAATGGCCAGGCAGGTTCCTTTTACGGCCACGCCGCTCCTCTGGTGAATGCCTCACGTCCTCCAGGACAATGGCAGTCCTACGACATTATTTTTTTCTCCCCCAAACCCCAGGCAGATGGCTCGGTGAAACCCGGTTCCTTTACGGTGCTTCACAACGGCGTCCTCATCCAGCATCAAACCCCCATCCATGGGGGAGCCACTACAGCAGCAGAGTTCAAGGGTGTCACACCCAAGGGACCTCTGGTTCTTCAGGATCACGGTAATCCCGTCCGCTATCGTAACATCTGGATCCGCGAACTGAATTGATGCCATCGGTGTCAGCGGAAAATTTCAGGTCTGTCAGGCTTCTGAAAGGCCTCGATCACCAACAGTGCCTGCGTGGCCTGGGCGGAAGTGGATATCCATTGTGCATAGCTTTTGCCACCGCTTGGGCGTGTGGTTTCCTGCCAGCTACCGTCTTGAAGCTGCTCGGCAATTAGGAAGAAAGCGCCTTTTTTCATGACCATGGCAATGCGCTCGTTCCTTGCATGGGTGGCCAGAGCGATCAGCGCAAGGGACGTATCAAAGATTTCAGCAGGACTTCCGGGATAAGGACCCCAACCTCCGAAACGTGATTGGGATTTTATGAGGAATTCGAGACACAGGATGGATCCCCCTACGCACCTTGATCAAGCTCTTGAACAAAGAGCAACTTGCATGCAGCGTTGGGAACGTGCTGGATGGGAATTTGTAGAAGCCATTTTTCGGCTCTTTCTCGGGCGGGCGAAAATTCTGGATAATCCGCTGCTTTGAGTAGTCGCCAAGCCCAGAAAGTGGTCTAGGCTGAACAAGGAGCACGTGCCCAATCACCCTGGTGATGTAAGGAAAAGCACTGGTTCTCCCGCGGCCAGGCAGGAACCTGAGTCACAAGAAACTCTATGGCACGTTCAAGGGGCGGTCGAAGCTGTTGGTTTGAAACAATCGGCATACCTGCTTGAACCATTTCTGAGGTATGAATGAGCAGACCTGCCATCAGCCAAGTCCGTACTTTCGCCCATGGATACCCAAGAGGGTCCGAGGTGGCTCAAAAACGTTTCATTTGGTTGGATGATAACTAAACATCAATAACATCCTCCTCGTCCCCCTCGGCATGTGGCGCGTACGGGCGGGCATTTTTCCCCAGAGGGGACTTGGTTCCCAGAGAGTGGGAAAAATGACTGAGAATGCGCTCTGCCAAAGGTCGACGAATGATCGGTATGAGTAAAAGAAAACCTGAAACATCCGTCAGCACCCCTGGGGTGATGAGGACAAGGCCTGCCACCAATATCATGAGGCCCTCCATAAGCGCTAAACCGGGAAGCTGTCCTCTGGCAAATGCTTCCTGTATTTGCCTCCACACGGCAAAGCCCTGGCGATGAGCGAGAGACCCTCCCAAAAAACCCGTCACGAGAACTAGCCAAAGAGTGGCCACCCATCCCAGGGATTGCCCCAATCTTAGGAGAAGAAAAAGCTCGAGCATTGGTAAACCGATAAAAAAAAGCACCCATTTCCAAGCAGCCGAGGGTCGATGGGAAGAACCCCCATCGTTGTGTTGAAAATGAATAAACATGATAGAGCGTCTCAAAATTGAATTCTCCACAGCTAGCTTACCAGAAAAACTTTCATGAATTTATTGTCATGAAGAGCAATTCGGTTTAACCAACCTGTGCGGTTTTTGTCGTCCAAAGAACAGTGGGCCATGTTTTGGATCCTGTCACTGTTTCTGATCGGCTATGCGGTGAAACAATATCGACTCACCCATCCCGAACCACCCGAAGGGATCCCAACGGCCGCACCCTAGAGACCCGATATGCAGACTTTGGATTTTGACCAGACCGTGGAGAGCATCATTGAATCTGATGATCGATTCGCTGCGGAGAGCTATTATTTTCTTCGGGATGCACTCGATGTCACGCACCGGGAGCTCAAGAAACGACACGGACAGGATCACCAGGCACAGCATGTTTCGGGCCGTCAGTTACTCGAAGGCATTCGGCAACACGCCATCGAGGAATTTGGTCCCATGTCTCTGACGGTGCTGACCGAATGGGGAATCACCCGTTGTGAGGACTTTGGCGAAATTGTCTTCAACATGGTGGAACACAAATTACTCTCCAAAACAGACGAAGATTCCAGAGAGGATTTTAGCTCCATTTACGCCTTCAAAGAAGCCTTTGAACGACCTTTCCTACCGCAAAAGCCGCGTAGCGCTAAAACCGGATTTTCCAAAGGGCTCAAAAAGCCAGGCACCAAGGTCTGAGCTATAAGCAGCGCAGGGAATGATTTGCAAAGTTTCTTTTCAACTTCTGGCAACCTTCTCTTTGTCAATTTCCCCACATCACAAACATGTCAGATAATTCGTCCTACACCCTTTCAAAACACCCCAACGGGGCTCAAATTTGCACTTTTGCCAACGGACTAACAGTCATCCTTCTGGAAGACCACAGCGCGCCCGTGGTTTCTGCTCAGGCCTGGTGCCAGGCTGGAAGTATCCACGAGGGCGATTGGATGGGTGCTGGACTTTCTCACGTATTGGAGCACATGCTCTTCAAAGGCACTCACAAAAGAGGTAAGGGAAAAATCGACCAGGAAGTTCAGGAAGCAGGAGGCTACATGAACGCTTACACTTCCTTTGATCGAACCGTCTATTACATCAATGCCCCATCCAGCGGTACCGAGGTTGCTGTTGATATCCTTTGTGACATCATGCAGAACGCCTCGCTTCCTGAGGAGGAACTCACCAGTGAATTGGACGTCATCCGAAGGGAAATGGATATGAATCAGGATGATCCAGGGAGGCGCTCAGCTCGTGGACTGTTTGAGACTGCCTACCAATATTCTCCCTACCGATACACGGTCATAGGTTACCCCGATGTATTCAATCGTATCACTCGGGAGGATGTCTTCGACTACTACCGACGGATGTATGTTCCATCCAACCAGTTTTTCGTTGTCGTGGGCGACATCGACACGAAGAACATCCTATCTCAATTTTCATCCTGTTATGCCAACGCGACCTTTCAACCTCTGGCTCCCATCTATATTCCGGAGGAACCCAAGCAACTCTCAGCGCGCATCCATGCAGAGGAAGCTCCCATTGAACTGGGCCATGCACACTTCTCGTGGCACATCCCGGACATTCGTCACTCGGATCTCCCGGCACTGGAAGCACTGGCCATCGTATTAGGAGGGGGCAGAAGTTCACGCTTACACCAACAGCTTCGTGAAAAGCAGGCATTGGTGCATGCCATCGACGCCTGGACCTACAACCCGGGAAAGCCCGGCTTGATCGGTATCAGCGCGGTATTTGATGGCCCACGCTATCCGGAGGTCCTGAAGGCCGTCGAAAACCAAATCATGACGCTGATTGAAGATGGCATCAAGGCGCAGGATCTAGAAAAGGCCATCAAGCAGTTCAAGGCATCTACCCTGTCATCGCAAAAAACCATGCAAGGGCAAGCACAGGATCTAGGAACTTCCTGGATGGCGGCAAGGGACCTCGGCTTTTCGAGCCACTTTCTCGAACAAATGCAGCAACTCAAACCAGAGGATTTGGTGAGAGTTGCCCAGCAATACTTGGGAACGGAAACACAAACTGTCTATGCCCTTCTACCACCAGACACTGCAGCCAAAGCACCCCACATCAAGACTCGCTCTGATGAGCATCCGGTTGAAACTTGGCAAAGCGCCGAAGGCATGCGCGTCCTTTTTAAGCAGGATCACCGATTGCCTTTCGTTGAACTGCGTTCGGTTTTCTTTGGAGGTGTTCTCACCGAAACACCCTCCCTCAATGGAATCACTCAGTGGATGAGCCAGGGTTTGCTGAAGGGAACCAGCAAGAAGACTGCAGCCGAACTGATGGAACAAATCGAATCGGTCGGAGGAAGCATCGACGCTTACGCAGGTAACAACAGCTTTGGGATCAACCTGGAATGCATGCAAAGCGATACCCAAATGGCCCTGGACTGCCTCAGGGAGGTTTTGCAGGATCCCACCTTTCCCGAGGAAGAAATCGAACGGGAACGACAAGTGCAACTGGCTGGCATTCAAGCTCAGAAAGATCAACTACTGGGACGTTGCCTGCAACTCATGCGAAGGGGGCTGTTTGGGGATCGATATTATGGGATGACTTCTTTGGGTCAGGAGGCGACCGTCTCTTCTTTTACCCGTGAAGCTCTTTTGCAGCATTCAAAGCGATGGATGCACCCAGGCAACCAGGTGCTGGCCATCTATGGAGACATGGATCCAGAACGTATCAAGCCCCTGTTGAACCATTACTGGGAAAGGAGTCAGCAGCACCTTGAGCCGGTTACGCCGATCGAGTTGGAGCCTCAGACGATTGTCCTGCCTGCTGACAAGCAGGAGACCACGGACAAAAAACAATCCGTGGTGGTGGTCGGGTTCAAAGGCTGCCGATTGGATGATCCACAGCGCCATGCGCTGGACTTGATCCAGGAGACGTGCAGCGATCTGGGTTCGAGGTTGTTCATGAAAATACGCGACGAATTGGGCTTGGCCTATTATGTGGGTGCCCAGCACATGCCAGGGATCATCCCGGGATATTTCGCTTTTTATGCTGGCACCTCACCCGATCATGTGGATCAAGTCAAAGAGGAAATGGGCAAACAAATTCAGCATTTGGTGGATCAGGGGATTACCGAAACCGAGTTGAAACGATCCAAGGCAAAATTACTGGGACAAAAGAAAATCGCCAGGCAATCGTTGGGCCATCTCGCCACACAAAGTGCCTTGGATGAACTCTACGGGCTCGGTTACATGCATCAATTTGACGAGGAGGCAGCCATTGAATCCGTCACTTTGGAGGAAGTTCAGCAAGCAGCAGCAAGTGTCTTCCTGCAGGCGCAGCAGTGTACGGCAACTGTGGGACCCTCACTCAAATAACCCATTCATGGATGTTAGAAAGCCGGATTGTAGGCTCCGCGCTCAGCAAACCCTCCAAGGTGTGGCCGCATGCTGGAATACCTTGGGTAGGATTCGAAAATCTCTCCCTTACCTGTTGCACGGGGATCTTCCTGTTTGGTGAGTTCGAGCATCAACAGATCACCCAGTTGATCCACCAGAGTTGCATACCCTGGCTCACCGGCCAAATTACGCATACAGGCTGGGTCCTTGAGGATGTCGAAACATTCCTCTGGGGGCCGTTTGCCAACCGACGCCTCAAGAAAAAAGGAGCCTTGGGGAGTGTCTGCCCGCTCGCGCAGAAAGGTCAGGCTTGGACAAGCGTCGATATCATGAAATTCATCACCAGCTGGCCACCGTTCAGGGGCAAAATTTCGAATGTAGAGGAATTGATGCGTACGAATTGCACGGGATGGATAGCCAAGATTGTCAGGTCGGGCATGGGTATGCCGCTCACGACCACTGAGTACCCAACGACGCTGAGACTCCAGACGACCTGAGCCCCTTGCCTGGATGAGGGAACACAAGCTGGAACCGGTGATTTCAGGCCAACGCTCACAACCCGCCAATTCAAGAAAGGTGGGTGCCAGATCTATAAAACTCACGAGATCATCCACAATTCTCCCCCCTGGAATCCCCTTACCCCAACGCATCGCCATGGGAGCATGGATACCAAATTCATACAAGTTGGCCTTGGCTCGAGGAAAAGGCATGCCGTTGTCTGCAGTCACCACAATGAGCGTATCTTCCAAGAGTCCTTTTCTTTCCAGCAAACTGAGCATTCGCTCCAGGTGCTGATCAAACCACTCAATTTCAACAGCATAGTCGAGCAAGTCAGAACGAATGGTCGGGTGATCGGGAAGAAATGCTGGCACCTCTGCGCTTTCAAGACTCTTGCCAGCTCTCAAGCCTGCTCCATCTTCGTAAGCGCGGTGCGGCTCATGGGCCCCAAACCAGAAGAAGAATGGCTTTTCAGAGGGTTGTTCCTGAAGAAATTCCTCGAAGTTACGCGCATAATCCCTACCACTGATGCCCTTGGGAGACTTCATGTTGTGGCGATTGTAAGCTTTGCCAACGGGGTTCTCTGACCAACCCGTGATCGTATGATTGCCGGGTCCCCAAGCCTTTCCAGTGAAACCCACGCGATATTCCGCCTCCACTTCCAGAGCCCGAGAGAAAACTTTCAAGTCAGACGGAAAATTGGAGGCATGCGTTCCTGCTTCTCGATTCTGCCAGATGTTCCTGCCCGTCAGGATGCTGGCCCTGGAAGGAGAGCAGCCTGGTGCCGGACAAAACGCCTGCGTAAAGAGAAGTCCCTCGCGTGCGACTCGATCGAAAGCGGAGGTTTTGACAAAACCGCTTCCGTAGGCCGAAGCATGGGGAAAGGATTGATCATCGGCTACGGCAAAAAGGATATTCGGCCTGGCAGATTTGGCCAGGACGCTCCGATCAAAAACCGTGAAGAAGCTGATGAGGATCATCCATGTGAAGACAGGAGAAGGCATGACAGAAAGATACGAACCCCGCTCACCACAGGCAACGCTATTTGGTCATCAAGCTGGCCGATGTAGCAACGAATTTGGCATGAATGTAATACACCACGCAGCCCGCCGCTGCTCCGAGGGGAGCCACGGGCCATTCCAGATCGAATCCAATCTCAATGAGCCAGACCGCAATGCCCACGGACATCGAGAGAAGTGCGCTTGTCTGATTCCCCATGGAGGTGAAGAGGCCGAAACAGAGCGGCACAAGCAAGCCTGCCAACCCGATGGAATAGCAACTCTCCAATAATTCAAAGGCTCGAGACCCCATAAGAGCCACCATGAAACAGGCGATCGACACCAACACCACCGACCACCGGCAAAGTGCCAGAGTGGAGAGAGCTGGCGTCACGTGGGGACGGAGAAGGTTCCTGCCCAGGGCAGTTGCCGGAGCGAGAATGCCGCTATCCATGGATGAAAGCACCATGGACAGTACTGCCAGCAAAAACAACACCATCCAGCCACCGCTAAGATAATGCTGTGCCATCTGAATGACGACCGACTGGATTTCCTGATCCGGAAACAAGATCGGGAACGACATACCAACGAGGATCGGCACACAGCCCAAGAGAATATAGGCGCCACCAGCAATGAAGCAGGCTTTTCGTGCGATGGATCCAGATCGTGACGCAAACACCCGCTGCATCAAATCTTGGCTGGGAATGTTTCCGAGCATGGCAATGTTCAACCATCCCAACCATTGCACGAACTCCGTCATGCGTTCGGTCGGAATCCAAGTGCGTCTGGAGGGGCTTATCTGGCTGCAAGCCCCGGACCACCCGCCGGTGGTCGAGGCGAGATCCTGCCAGACATGCCACCCCAGAAGCAAAAGCCCAAGGATCAGCAATAAAGCCTGCAGGCTGTCGGTGAGCCCAACCGACCACATGCCACCCAATAGTGTATAGACCAAAGCAAAGAGCCCAAGCCCGATGATTGTGGGTGTGGCCGGCCATCCAAAAAGCACCCCAAAGAGTCCGGCCAGTGCGACCAATTGAACAGCAATCCAACCGATGAAGGTGGGCAGTGAAGTCAACACTTGCAGTATTTCAGCCTTGGCCCCAAAGCGCAGTTTAAAGTAGTCCGCCAGGGTATATACCTTCATATCCCATAGCGGTCGTGCAAAAAAAAGCCCTGTCAACATCAGGCAGAGACCGCTACCAAAGGGCTCGAGGGCGACCACACGAAAACCTTCGGCAGCCATTTCATCAGTCGATGTCAGAAGAGTTCCAGCGCCAAACCAGGTGGCCAGAAGGGTCGCTGAGGCCATCCAGGTTCCCATGCGCCTGCCAGCCACAATGAAGTCTTCTTCATCCTTGACTCGCCTTTGGGCTACCCATGCCACGATCAGAATGACCACAGCATAGGATATCACACCGAAAAGAAGCATTACTGAGCAGGATGATTAATTGAGGAAAGATGATGAGAGCCCTTTGGATGACCCTTGATGACCTCAAATCGATGGAAATCAGGGAGTCGGCGTGATCGTTCGCAATTGAATATCCTTGATAGCCGAGGAAGTCATCCAGGTAGCAACCCCAAGAGGGACGGATTGCTCAATTTCACCAATGCGCATTCCGATTTTCACGTCCACCGTATTGAGATTGAGAAAAAGTTTATCGTCAATCCACGCCTGAATGCGATCCTCCATCACGCGAAGAACGATAAGATACCATACCTGGTCTTCGAACTTCTTGTAGTCAGTCGTTTCATTTTCTGCTGCATCCATCCCGTTCACACTGGAAAGCCCAACCACTCCCCCACCCCAGCCGCCGCAAATAAAAGTACAATGATCTTCCTTGTAAGGGATGGTCAGACCGCAAAAGAAATCACTCCCCTTTCGTTTCATGGCTTGAAGGGCGATTTCATAATTCACTTTAGGAACAGAGTTGGTGTATTGAACTCCACTCAAGGCAAGCCCCATATCGATTTCGAGAGCTCCCTCACGAACACGAGCATCACCATGGCCTGCGAAATCAGTCACCTTCCAACCTTCCATGGTCTTGCCATCAAACAACGATTTCCAACCAGCTGCCTTCCTATCCGGTGGCACGGGCTCTTCTTGTGCCAAGCTCATCTGAATAAGCCATGCAGCCATCAGAGCAAGGCAAGCTCTGATAAAAACCCCGGGGGCAAGTCCATGAATGGGAAGATTCAGCATGTCATGATTATCCACCGCGTCGTCATCAAGGTCCAGCACTCTCTTTGCCGCTTGAAGTTTCCATGGCTCCGCTCATATTTCCGACATGGACAATGCGGATGTGGCAGGCGTGCTGGAAGAGATTGCCGTCTTATTGGAGCTCAAAGGAGAAAACCCGTTCAAAACCCGAGCCTACATCAATGGTGCCCGTGTCATCGAAAATTTGACGACTCCGTTGTCTTCTCTGGTGAAAGAAGCTCGTTTGCACGAGCTCAAAGGATTTGGCGAAGCGCTGCAACAAAAAGTCAGCGAACTGGTCGCCGAAGGTTCACTCAAATACCATCAGGACCTCAAGGCTTCCATCCCTCCTGGTTGGCTCGACATGTTGCGGGTCCCGGGCCTGGGCCCCAAGAAAGTGAGAGCTCTGAACCAGGTCTTGCAAATTGACGATCTCCCCGCCCTCAGAACCGCCTGCGAATCGGGCAAGGTCGCCGAATTGAAGGGATTCGGAGAAAAAACGCAGCAAAAAATCCTTGATGGCATTCTTTTTCGCCAAAAATACGCGTCCCATCATCGCCTGGATACCGCTCTGGCTGTGGGCCATCAGATCATAGAGGCCATGAAACAATGGCCTCAAGTGAGTCGCTACAGCGAGGCTGGGAGTTTGCGGCGGAGAAAGGAAACCCTCCACGATCTCGACTTCCTGATTTCATCCAAGGAGCCCAATACGGTGATCGAAGCCTTCACCTCCATGCCATGGGTAGAATCCGTGATCGCCAAAGGGGAAACGAAGGCCTCGGTCGTCTTGCAGGGAGGCATGCAGGCGGATCTCAGGGTGGTCGAAGATCGATCATTCCCTTTTGCACTGGCTTACTTTACCGGAAGCAAGGAACACAATATCGTCATGAGGCGCCGTGCCATCGAACGAGAGCTTCGCTTGAATGAATATGGGCTTTTCCCCTCGGATGATTCGGATGAAGAAAAAGCACAAGAAGGGGTGCACTGCGATGATGAGGAAGGTATTTTCCACGCATTGGACCTGGCTTATATTCCACCCGAGCTTCGTGAGGACTGTGGCGAATTTGAAGTCGCCACTCAGGGCCGCATGCCGCGACTGCTTGAATGGACGGACATGAGGGGCTCCCTGCATAACCATTCCAACTGGAGTGACGGTCGTCAACCACTGGAGGCCATCATCGAGGATTGCATGGAGCATGGGTTCGAATATTGGGCAGTGACCGATCACTCAACTTCCTCCTTCCAAGCCAATGGACTCAAACCTCCGCGCCTCCTCGATCAAATAAAAGCCATTCGTGCTCTGAATGAAAAGCTCTCCCGAGAGAATATAGACTTTCGACTTTTGACCGGATCGGAGGTGGATATCCTCTCGGATGGCTCCCTTGATTTTGAAAACGATCTACTGGCCCAACTGGATGTCGTGGTCGCTAGCATTCACCAGGGTTTCACCCAATCCAGAGATCAATTGACCGAACGCCTTATCGCGGCGGCTCACCATCCACAGGTGCACATGCTCGGTCATCTCAGCGGTCGACTCTTATTGGAGAGGGATGCTTGCAGCATCGATCATCGAGCCATTCTGGAGGCCTGCTCCCAAACCGGCACCTGGATTGAACTCAACGCCAACCCCTATCGTCTTGACATGGATTGGCGGTGGTGGAAGCAAGCCAGGGACCTTGGAATTCGATGCGTCATCAACTGCGACGCGCACCATGCCGAACACGCCAGTTTCTTGCGCCTAGGAGCGGAGCACGGCCGCAAAGGCTGGTTGCGAGCGGAGGATGTGGTCAACACATTGCCCCTGGATGCCTTGATGGAGGCCCTTGCACTCAAACGAAAAAAAGCCGGGCTACTGAAGTAGATGGCTTCGCAGGCAGTCATCCATGGTTCTCAGGAACGCACCACTCGCCTAGCTTTCGTGTTCCTACTTTGCGGCGCCACTTGTATCGGCATGGCTCCTATTCTCGTACGGATCAGTGAGCTCAACGCGTTGCCGACGGCTTTTTACCGATTGTTTTTGGCTTTACCGTGGCTGTGGTTATGGACCGTGACATACGATAAGGGCTCAACGCACGGCTCCAAGGCGCTGGAACCTTGGCCCGGCAAACAGTGGTTGGGGATTGCTCTGGGAGGGATCTTCTTTGCCCTGGACATGGCTTTTTGGCATGAATCCCTGCACCACACTTCCATTGCGAACGCCACCCTGCTAACCAACACAGCTCCCATCTTCGTCGCTTTGGCAGCCCGCTTTCTATTTCATGAGCGCCTGACCCGCTTTTTTCTGATAGGGATGTGCCTCGCATTGGTAGGCGGAGTTTTACTCAGCGGCTTTCATCTCGACAGTCAAGGGAAGCATTTTTATGGGGATGGAATGGCCTTGCTAGCCGCTCTTTTCTATGCCGCCTACATGCTGTCCATCAAGTGGCTTCGAAGCTCCATGGACACCCTGCCGATGCTGGCGCGCATGGGTTTGTTCAGCACGGCAACACTGGGTCTCATTTCTCTCGTATCGGAGCAAACCATGATCCCTGTAAGCTGGACGGGTTGGGTCACCCTCTGCTCCTTAGCCTTCATTGGACAGGTCCTTGGCCAGGGTCTCATTGCGTATGGCTTCAAGCATCTGCCCGCATCCCTTTCCGCCCTGAGTTTATTGTTGCAACCTCTGGTCGCCTCACTCGCTGCCTGGATGATCTTGAAAGAAACGATGTCGCCGATCCAGATCGTGGGCGGGATCATTGTCCTTTATGGCATTTCCCTGGCACGAAAGACAGAAAGGCGGATTGTTCACCCAAAGTCTTGATCGGAGGAGGCGTCGAGCCATAGGTCACACCCATCAAGCCAGGATCGGCTTGATGACCTTCCCATGCACATCGGTCAAGCGCATGTCGCGTCCTCCAAAACGAAACGTCAGCTTCGTGTGGTCCATCCCCAGCAGGTGCATCATGGTCGCATGCATATCGTAGATTTCCACTCTGTTTTCCACGGCCTTGTAGCCATATTCATCGGTCGCTCCATAGGCCATGCCACCCTGAACTCCGCCACCTGCCAACCAGATGGTAAAACCAAAAGGATTGTGATCCCTGCCATCAGCCCCCTGCGAAAAAGGAGTCCTGCCGAACTCACCTGCCCAGATCACCAGAGTCTCATCAAGGAGGCCACGCCCTTTCAAATCCTTTAGCAAAGCAGCGATGGGCTGGTCCACGGCCTTGGCATTATTGGTATGGCCTTTCTGCAAGCCTCCATGCTGGTCCCAACGGTCTGCCCCCACATTGGGACACGTCAACTCCACAAAACGGACTCCACGTTCAGTGAGACGGCGCGCAAGCAGACACTCTCGGGCAAAAATATCGGTGGGCTTGTATGCATCCCCCACCCCGTAGAGTTTGTGGGTCACTTCGCTTTCCCCTGACAGGTCCATGAGCTCAGGAACGGAGGATTGCATCCTGAAAGCCAATTCCTGATTGGCAATGGCCGATTCCACCGCTGAATCATGCCCAAGCTCCACAGCTGATTGTTGATCCAATCGCTGAAGCAAACTCAACTTGCGTGCTTGCGTAGAGACCGAGCTTTCCTTGGGGTGAATATTGGCGACCGGAGGGTCGTTGGGCTGAAAAAGAGACCCTTGATAAGCTGCAGGGAGAAAGCCGCTTGAAAAGTTATCCAGTCCACCTGGGGGCGTCAGCCCGCCATTGATCACCACAAATCCAGGCAGGTTTTGGTTCAGGCTTCCTAATCCGTAAGTCACCCAAGCACCTGCGCTGGGCCGTCCGCTTAACCCCAAACCTGTGTGAAGAAAATAGTTGGCATTGGTGTGTTCAGAAAATTCCGAGACCATGGAACGGATAAAACACATGTCATCGACACAGCCGGAAAGGTGCGGAAAGAGCTCACTCACGGGCATGCCGCTCTGCCCGTATTCCCGAAAAGACCATGGAGATCCATAGGTGTTGCCATTGTTGTTGAATTGGGTGGGCTCCATTTTCATGGCAAAGGGCTTGCCATGGTCTCGACTCAGTCTGGGTTTAGGATCAAAGGTATCCATCTGGGCCGGCCCACCATCCATATAAAGCATTATCACTTGCTTGGCACGTGGCGGATAATGCGATGGTTTGGGAAGGAGTGGATGTGCAACCCCCTTCATGGAAGCTGGCTCTCCTTTTGGATCGGAACGCAGCAGATTCGCGAAAGCAAGAGAACCGAAACCATGTGCCACCCGCTCGAGTGCCTGACGTCGATTGAGCCTCTTGGGATAGGTGCGACCGCAAGGATACATAGCGTTATCGGAGATAGATGAATTCCTTCATATTGAAGAGTGTATGGCACAGATCACTCCATGCCTTGTGTGCCGCAGACTCGGAGTCTTGACCCTCTTGCTCATAGTAGGCCGCTTGATCAGAGAGGAAGGAACGCGCTTCGCGTATTTCTGTTTGAGACGGCCATCGGCAAAAAGCCTGTTCATACATACCTGTCAAGCACGCGGCAAAACTCTGGGTTTGAGCCCGAACCTCTTGCGCCCAAGCCTGCGCTTGTTGCATCACGAATGGGTCATTCATCAAAACCAGGGCTTGCGCAGGAACGTTCGACTGAGCACGTCGACCGAAGGTGCTGTGAGGAATGGGCGCGTCAAAGGTCGCCAGAAAAGGAGACAAGAAATTGCGTCGCACTTCGACATAAACGCTGCGTCGCCCAGATCCGTCAAGAGGCCCACTAGCGCCGGGGCGCCCGCGCCCAGTCATAAAAGCCGTGAGATGAATCTTTTCGGAAGTACCAAAAGGTTCAGGATCCATTTGACCTGAAACCAGCAATAAATGATCCCTGATGGATTCGGCCTCCAGACGGCGGACCAAGGATCGATGCCACAAGGCATTCTCCGGATCTTGTGAGTCAGTCTCGGGGGAGGAAGCGACTGAATCCATCGCAAAAGCACTGGAAAGAACAAGCATTCGGATCAGTTTCTTGGTAGACCAGCGAGCTTCGTGCACGAACCAATGCGCCAGCCAGTCCAGTAACTCCGGATGCGTGGGAGGCTGACCAAGCACTCCGAAATCATCAACAGTCCTCACCAACCCCCTACCAAAGACGTGATGCCAGACTCGATTGACATACACCCGAGCGGTCAAGGGATTGTTCGGATCGATCATGGCGCGAGCCATGGCATATCTTCCAGAACCTTCGTGGGGAATGGCCAAATCGGAGAGGGAGGTCAAATAGGTTCGGCTGGCAGATTCGCCATGCCGGCGGGGATTCCCACGAATGTAAACTGGGCTGTCCCTGCCGCTGCCTTCGATCATCGTCAAACCCACGGGAGAAATCTCAATGGACTCTGAATGGGATCGGTATTTCTGAGCCAAGGCCAACCAAGCTTGAGGCAAGGGTACTTCCGCAGCCTTGGAAGATTCCTTTTCGATCACCGGCGGGGCTGCCTGATTGGATGCAAAAACACTTTGCACCGAAAACCAAGCCTCGGGACCATGGGCACCTCCGTTGGATAAATCAGCCTGGGTCGTATCCTTGAACTCCAGATAGGCTTCGTGACCCTGCCACATCTGCAGATCGAACGTGGTCCAGGCGGCCTGATCACGATCAAGGTTTTTCTTAATACCGTCGTAGATAGGACCGCGGATCAGGTTGAAATTGTCGATCACCACATTGATCCGTGACTTTCTGCCCGAGGCAAGGGCATGAACGTAGCGTCGATCAATCTTGAAAGTTGGGGATCTAAGCGATCCCTGTAACTTCACAGACCACTTGGCAGAATCGACTGCATGAGCCGAAGCGGGCTGGAGGGGATGGTCTCCTGACCGATGAACCAGATCACCTGGTTGTACGAAGGGATCATGACGCATCGCCTCATCATCCAGAAACCAGCCTTCGAAAGCATTCAGCGCGGCATCTCCGAGCAGGCGGTCCTCCACAGCCCCTTGAGGACGATTGGTCAAGCCAACCCGATAGCCAGTCGCTTTAAGAATCTGCTGACCCTCTTCCTGCCATTGTTCCCAAGTCTCAAGATCAGAGTCCAACCGATCCTCTGGGAGCAAGGTGGTTTGCTGGTAGCGCGAACTCTTCATGACACCAAACAAGCCATAGTAATCACGTGCACTGATGGCATCAAACTTGTGGTCGTGACAGCGCGCGCAACTCACCGTCAATCCCTGAAAGGTCTTGCTGACGACATCAATCTGGTTGTCCAGAACATCCAGCTGGTTCATCTGAATATCCACCGGAGAATGGACCTGCTGGCCCAACCAGTAAAAACCCGTTCCGAGGATGGACTCATTCAACCCCGTGGATGGATCGATTCTTGGATGAGGAAGTTGATCCCCAGCAAGATGTTCCATGATGAATTGATCATAAGGAAGGTCTTGGTGGATTGAGCGAATGACGTAATCCCGATAGCGCCAGGCGTTGGGGATCGGGTAGTCAAATTCATGCCCCATGGTCTCCGCATAGCGCACCAAATCCAACCAGTGACGCGCCCAATGCTCTCCATAGTGAATGGAACCCAGCAACGCTTCGATGACCTTCGTTTTGGCGTTCATCCCCTTGTGCTGCAGAAACGCGTCCAACGCTGCCTGGGTTGGAGGAAGACCCGTCAGGACGACGTGCACTCGTCTCAACCAAGCGGCTGAGGAGACCGGCGATGCCGGTCGAAGCCCCTCCTCCTCGAGACGATGCTTCAAGAAGGCATCTATCGGCTGCTTCACCCATTGGGCCTCCTGAACTTCAGGTGGCTGTGATGGCTGAACCGGCTTCCAAGCCCAGTGTTCGGAACGACGCTTTTCCAAGTTGAAGGATTCTCCGACTTCACCGGCTGCCAAGCTGCCGATTTGGGGTGTCCATGGCAGCCCCATTTGGACCCAACGCTCCAAATGCTCTATGTCGCGATCCTGGAGACGGGAGTCGGGTGGCATCTGAAGGTCCACATTGTCGTAATGAATGGCTTCCAAGAGCAAACTGGCGCCGGGATTCTGCAAGTTGACAGACGGGCCACTGTCGCCCCCTTGCAACAATCCTTCTCGAGAGTCCAGATACAACCCCCCTTTGAGTTTTTTCGCTGGATAGCTGTGGCACTCAAAGCAGGTTTCCGACAGGAGCGGTCGAATACGCTTTTCAAAAAAGTCGAGGTCCTCGGGGCGAAAGGTGGGTGAACCCGCTTCCTGGGCCGAGAGGACCATCCATGTGCCTTGGCTCATGCGCATGACAAGGCACAAAAAAAGAAGGGTTCTGGTTGAAAACACCATCATGACATGGAGACGTTAGAAGTCTCATAGAAGTAGCCACAAAGCCAGGCGATGAGCAACAGTTTTGTCGGTTGGCTTCAGGAAACAAAGTGCGCATCCCAGCCCAAATGGCATATTTTAGGAAGCAACCAGAAACCCTGACCCACAAGAGGATCTCGCACCTTAGGGTGCCTTTGTCCTATCAGACCAGTAATTCAGCGATCTGAACGGCATTGAGTGCCGCCCCCTTGAGGAGTTGATCCCCAGCCACCCAAAAACAAAGCCCATTGTCCAATGCGCAATCCACTCGAAGACGACCCACTTGGCAGTGATCCTTACCTGAGGCAAGCAACGGCAGAGGATATTGATTCTGCTGCGGATCATCCACAACATCCAATCCAGGCGCCCGGGAAAGAATGTCCTGAGCACGTTGCAGATCCACCGGCTGCTGAAATTCAGCACTGATGGCGATTGAATGAGCGCGGTAGACAGGCACTCGAACACAGGTCACACTGGCCCTGAAAGAAGGATGATGCATGATCTTGCGCCCCTCATTCTCCAGCTTCATTTCTTCCCTGGTGTAACCCTCTGCCAGAAAGGAATCGACATGAGGCAGGACATTGAAGGCAATCTGATGCGGGTACGCTTCGGGGCTCACATCCTCTCCTTGACTCAACTGACGAACCTGATTTTCCAACTCCACGATCGCCTGAGCTCCCGTACCTGAAACAGCCTGATAGGTGGAAGCAAAGACTCTTTCAACACCAAAGGCCTGATGCAAAGGATAAAGGGCCATCAAGGTAATCGCTGTCGTGCAATTGGGATTGGCAATGATGCCCTGGTGAGATAGAGCATCCTGAGCATTGATTTCTGGAACCACCAGTGGAACCGATGCATCCAGGCGAAAGGCACTGGAGTTATCGACCACCACGGCCCCGGCCTTTACAGCCTCAGGCCCCCATTCCTTGGAGATTCCTCCCCCTGCGCTGAAGAGGGCAATATCCACACCCTCAAAGGACGAAGGGGTCAATTCCTCGATCGTTAAGGTCTCCCCACGGAAATTCAGCGACTTGCCAGCTGAGCGCTTGGAAGCAAGCAAACGCAAGGACCCTAAGGGAAAATTCCGACGCTCAAGGGTTCGGATCATTTCAACGCCCACGGCACCTGAGGCACCCACGATGGCCACATGAGGATTGTTATTCATAGACAAAATGGAGGCCGTTTATCGCCCATCCTCCAGGCCTTGTCAAATTGAGTCTCCAGAGGCGCGGCTTTTGGGATTTCAAAGAAACACGTTGTTCCAGTAAGCCCCACCCCTCTTTGTCCACCCATCCTTTGGATACCCCTGTTGGGTTAAGGGGCAAGTTGTTCGAGGTAATCCAACAGGCTGGCCATTTCCCGAATCGAAAACGAAGCCATCAAAGCTTCGGGCATTATCGATGTCTCCAGGATCTTGCGTGAAAGAATTTTTTCCTTATCAAGGGTGTGAGCTCGAGAGAGCACATCGCGCAAAATCACTTGATCCCCGGATTCCTGCACCACAAAGCCCGTCACCTCTTCTCCATCGTCTAATTCAATCACATGCGTGGCGAATCCCTGTGCAATGGTGTCGCCTGGCATCAAGATGGCCTTGGCAAGATCCTCGCGCCGGTAGGTATTTGCAATATTACCAAGATAGGGCCCTTTTGGGTCTTGCTCCTGGCTGACTGTGTGACACATCTGACAGGAAGCCCGCAGAAAAACAGCTTCTCCCAGAGTCACATCACCCTGCGTACTGACCACCTGCTGGAGGGTCTCCTTGACTGACAAACCATCCACCCGAGGTGAGGTATCCTCTTCGAGAGCCTCAATGCGCAACCGGCGAGCCGATTGCCTTGCCTGCTGAGAGACCTCCTCATTGGGATCCTGCAGCGCAGCCCGGATCCGAGCATCTAGGACGTGATTACGCTGGGAGGCCGCCATCCTCATCATTAGCACCCGTCGCACTGGGTCCTGCCATGCCAGATCAATGAGTTTTTTGACCCTTTGACTTGTCTCTGGGCTGAGATCCTTACGGTCAGCCAAGGCCAAAAGGCCAGCCTGGGCCCATGAACTAGAAGGGGAGGCTGGCTCCTTGGCTGCCCAGGATTCGAGAGACTCATACCAGGACTCCAATTGTTTGGCCGTAAGAAAGGAACGACGCGCCATTTCCTGAGCTTTGCGAGCTCCGCTCTCAGTCTCCAGACGCGTCAAGGCTTGCAACGCTGCTGGAAGCGCCTGAGCGCTCTGTACTTTCATCAGGGTTTCCACCGCCTGGGCCGATTCCATGGCGGTCGATTCCGAGGCCTGTGCCACCTGAATCAAGAGAGGGATGGCTTTGGCAGGAATGTCCTCCAATCCCGAGAGCTGGGAGACGACCTGCCCCACAGCCGCTTCACCGGCCAGTGCCAAATCAAGAATCCTGTCCAAGGCAGCGTCGGATTGAATCCGGTTACGATTCATTTCTGCAACCAACCAAGCGGCTTGATCTCCCGATGCGTGTTGCAGAAACCTCTGCAATGCCTCAAGAATGCGATCACTCGCTCCCCAGGTCTCGAGTTGATAATAAGGGCCGCGGGTGTCAGGTCGTGTCCCCCAACTATCCCCATTCCAAGGAGCCTCTCGGTGCACCAGGCGACACAGCGCGGCAAGCAAATAGGTCTGTTCAAGGTTTTCCTGGGACTGGCTCAACCTTTGCAGCAGCCCTTCCACCACATCGGATTGATGCATCCTCATCAAGGCAAAGGAAGCACCTTTCTTCTGCTCCGGAGCCGCGCCACGATGATCCAAAATGGAAAAACAGGGCTCACTAGCTCCCAACAGGGCCAGAGCACTGAAGGCAGTGTGAGCAATCACCGGATCCACGTGGCCCAGGCTCTCTGCAATCACGGGTGCGATCTCCTTCTTACCCTGGCGCGCGGCTCCAATGATGGCTTCCAATCGAGTGCGGGGGTCTTCGCTGCGAAGAGGGGCTTCAAACCATTGCGCCTGAACAGGCCCAACCCCCTTGTGAGTCACTTGATCGATGCCCATGTCTCCCAGTGCCCGAACTACAAAAGGTGCCAGCTCCGGTACGGAGATCAGTGGTTTCAACTGATTCAATAAGACCGATGACACCGTTCCATGCACGCCCCGCTGGGTCAGTGCATAAAGCGCTCCAACTCGGACTCTGAGATCCACGCCTTTGTCATGGATCATTTCGAGAAGTGCTTGCAGCAATTCAGGTGAAAGCGGCCGGCGAAGCAAGGACCGTTGAGCCGCCAACAGGCGTACTTGGCTCGGTGTAACAAGTTTTGTGACCAGCTGCGCATCGCCCAAAGTTTCCCAATCATCCAGCGGCTGAGGCTCGTATCCAGACGGGGAAACTCGAATGATGTAACCATGATTCGGGCCAGCCCAATTGAAGGTCGCGGGTCCTTTCCAACTGGCCTGGTAGATCCGACTCATACCATCCACATCCGCATCCGTCGGGCGCGTCACCTTGATGAAAGGCGTTGGAGCAGCGGTTTCCACAAAAGAAGCACCTTCCCTTTGGACCTGATGATGGAATGTGGCTGCACGCCCCCAGTCACAGGTGTAGGGAGCATTGGCCCATTTTGCTGGAAAGCCGGGTTCGTGAATGTAGACCGAACCACAACCTGAGCCCCCACCATAGTCCGCCAGAGGCTGGACATGTTCGTCTCCGAAATTCATATACAGCCTTGGGTATCCATGATCTTCAAGCCCGGAAAAGTGATGCAATCGGATATCCCAACCACCACCATCGTTGGTGTTGTCCCGAGCGAAGAGATCGAGCAGAGGACTGGTAGGCGTTCCCAGAATGTTGCGCGTACCTGTTGCAAAGAGTTCCAGTCCCGTTCCATCGGGGCGCACGCGAATCACACCCCCTCCTCGATGCTGAAGACGCCTACCATCCACGCCCACTGCATCCATGAACCCAAAATCGCCTCCTGCAATGTAGATCCATCCGTCCACGCCCAATTCCAGGCCGTTCGTCGTGTGATCAGGAGGGCGTTGGTCAAAGTCAAAGGCAATCCCAGATACCAATCTTTGAGAGGCCTCCGCGATTCCGTCACCGTCCTGGTCAAAAAACACACTCATGTGAGGGGGATGAAGGAGATAAAGACGATCATGATCCCAGATCAACCCTCTCGGTGAATCCACCTCAGGAATGAACTCGGTGACCTCGTCGGCCCTGCCATCCTGATCGGTGTCCCTGAGGCGCAAGACTCTCCCACGTTTGGGTTGACGGCCCAGGGAGCCGTTTCCATCACTGGACACGTAGAGATCTCCCTTGGGCGAAGCTGCTACGTAGACCGGATAATTGGCTGCTTGAGCGGATGCAAAAAGGGTCATCTCAAAACCGTCGGCGACCGAGGCATCCTGGAGAATGGCCGCTTCCTCCTCAGGGCTCAGAGGTTCAATCTTCGGCCAGGTATTCCCACCTTCGGCGTATGCGTCCGATCGGAGGGTTTCCTCCGCATCACTGAGCTTGGGGTAAAGAGTTTCAATCCCCTCACCCAACACCTTCAGCTCCCAGAGGCTGATCCACCCACCTGAGCTGCGCGTACCCGTCAACCGGAGATGCTGCAGCACCTGCGGATCAAACCGTGCTTGAGTCGAACCAGCTTTGCCTTGAGAGCTGGCATCAAAAAAACGTTTCCACTCCTCTCCCTCTTGGGATGCTTCCAAGTAATACCCGTAGACATTGGAGGGAGTTTCCCACTGAACATCCAACCCCGTAAGGGTCACAGATTCCTCAAAACTGAGTTGAATCCATTGTGGCTTCGATGCGCCATCGGCACACCATCGAGTCTCAGGATTTCCATCCACCGCCATCCAGGGAAATCGGCCGTCCTGTCGACTGCTGGCGATGATTTCAACCAGAGTTGCGTTCTCCGGGGCTTGTGCTGCTGGTTTGGGTGCTGAGACCTCCGGAGCGGCATTTTTTTCAACCAGGATGATCTTGGATGGCCCTTCGTAGGACTGAAGATAAGACTCCTCCAGCTTGCCACAAGCCCACAACAAACCCCTGGTAACCAGATCGAGATAACGAGGGTCTGCAACCGTCTCGGTGCTATGCCCCAAGGTCGTACTGAAACTGGGCGCGCCCTGCTTCTGATTCACCCAGGCCACGATATGTTCTACCACTCGCTGCTCACCATTGCGGCGCAGGATCTGTTTACCTGTCGCCAATGGCTCGGCATCAAAAAGTTTCACGTTATTGTAAAGTTCATCTCGAATGGTGACCCAATCCTTGAGCGTTTGAGTGATGGGATGATCCGGTTGGGTAAAGTGAACTTCAATGGGTTGTTGTGGACCATGGCCCGTGGATTGGAGCCCCAAATGCTTGAACCAGTCATCGCTCCCGGTGCGGAAGCTATGCATGGCACAGTGCAGATGAACCGCAGGAATCGTCTGATGCACTGCCAGAATTCGCTCGAGTACCTTGGGGTCTTTTTCGTTAGCGGCACATTCATCATGAATGATCACATCATAGCCCTCGGCCCATCCAGCGTTGGCGTAGAGGGGCAGCGGCGGCTGTGTAGAGCGATCGTCCGTCCAGACGACATCCACCCGTACCCTTGATCGAGCCTGAATCCCCTCGGAAAGCACTTTGTGCTGCCCTGGGTAGTCATGACAGCAACCTCCAGCAATCAGTAGCGCCCTGAGAGGCTCTGGTTGCTCCTGGGCTGACACACCAGGCAACGAGAAACTCAATCCCATCAATAGAGCCAGTTGAAGCAAGCGCAAAGGGCTTGCTGGATGGAGCAGTGACATGAAAGAAATATGTCGCTGAATCCTGCGGCAATTCAAGCAATACAAGTCAGGACTTCAGTGCCTCCACTTCTTGACTCTGCGGCTCACGCCTTTTTGTCAAAAATTTGAGAAGTCGGTTCGTTTGCCCTATAATAGATCCATGCGATGGATGGGTCTATGGTTGGTTTTCTGGGTGGGCGTCAATTTCCTACCTCATGGGGTTTTGGCGCAGGTCAAACTGGGAAGCGACCGACTGGCCGAACAGGGTTTTGGGCCATTAAAGGGCAAGCGCGTTGGGCTGTTGACCAACCCAAGCGGCATCAATCCAAGAGGTCGCACAACCATTAAGCTGCTGCACCAGGCGCCCCAAGTGAATCTGGTGGCTCTGTTTGGGGCTGAGCATGGGTTGGATGGCAAGGCTTCTGCGGGCACCGAAGTGAGAAACTACACCGATTCAGACACTGGATTGCCTGTCTTTTCCCTGTATGGACCTGGGCCGGTCCGCAAGCCAACGCCCGCCATGCTCGAGAACATCGACATACTGGTCTATGATCTCCAGGACACCGGGGCCCGCTCCTATACCTTCATAAGTTCCATGGGCTTGGCCATGGATGCCTGTGGCGAAGCCGGGGTGGCTTTCATGGTCCTCGATCGCCCCAACCCTCTCGGAGGCATGCGTGTAGAAGGTCCTCTTTTCAATCCCCGTTTCAAATCCCTGGTTGGGCAATGGCCCATTCCTTACGTCTACGGCATGACCAGTGGAGAATTAGCAAGAATGATTAATGGATCTGGTATGATCGATCATCCATGTCTCCTTTATGTCGTCCCGATGCTGGGATGGAAGCGATCCATGGTCTGGAAGGACACGGGGTTGAAGTGGCGCCCTACTTCGCCGCTGGTTCCACACGCTCACTCCCCCCTCTATCAGGTCGCCATGGGGATGGTCGGAGAAATCGGCGGCGTGGACCTCGGATTTGGAACCTCCCGCCCATTTGAAGTCGTTGGCGCAAGTTGGCTGGAGGCCGAAAAAGTGGCACGAAAACTGAATGATTATCAGCTCTCGGGGGTTCGGTTTTCTGCCATCAAGAGTGTTGTTGGCAGAGGAAGCCAAAAGGGTCGGACACTCCCTGCAGTGAAAGTGGACATCATCGATGCATCCTCGGCTCCATTGACCCCCATCAATCTTTTCGTCATCGAGGCCATTCGATTGGCCCAAGGCAGGGACATGATGCAGATCCAGACCAAAGCCGGGAAAAAATGGGGCCTCTTTGACAAGGTCAACGGCACCGATGCCACTCGCAAGGACATGCTCAATGGCCGATCCGTACAGCAGATCGTTCGGTCATGGTCCGATGGGGTCAACGCCTTCAGGCAAGCACGCACCCCCTATCTGATATACTGACTCGTGACCTAGCACTCTTGCAGACCGGGAGGGAGGGCTTGCAAATCACTCCAGAGATATCAAGATCCTCCTTATTGATGAAATCATGAAAGGTGCGACTGGGCAGCAGGAGGATATGTTTCGGTCCTTGACCCCTCCCAAAAAGATAGGGGCCAAAGCCTACGAGCAGCAAGTGATTGACTTGCGAGCTGATCTACTAAAGGCGCAGATCGATCTTGGTAAAACCCCTCGATCCATCATTGTCACCATTGCAGGAGTGGATGGAGCCGGCAAAGGAGAAGTCATTCAGTTACTCAACGAATGGCTGGACCCCAGAGGGCTGGAGACCCACAGCTTCTGGAACCTCGAAAACGAAGTCTCACAGCGCCCCTATCAGTGGCGTTATTGGCGCGCCCTTCCACCAAGGGGACGCCTGAGCATTTGGTTCGGAGGGATGTACACCGATGCCATTGCATCCTGTACACAGCGGGAAGGCCGATCCAAGTGGAGTCAGTCCAAATGTAAGGAAATCCAGGCTTTTGAGGAAATGCTGCGATTGGATGGAACCACTCATATCAAAATTTGGCTTCACCTCGGCAAATCTGAACAACGCAAACGCCTGAAGGATCTGACCGAAAACCCAAAACTCCACTGGCGGGCCACGCGGGAGGATTGGAAACATCACAACCTTTATGACACCTATTCCGAGGCGGCACAACATGTTCTCAAGTGCACCCATTTCCCAGCGTCACCATGGACCGTCTTGGACGCATCCGAAAAACCTCAACGAGATATCAGTGTGGGCAAGGCACTTCTTGCCTTCATGGAACGAACGGTCAAAGGCAGACGGGTGGGCATCCTTCAACCAACTCCAGAGCCCTCAAAAAAAATCCAGCACGACAATCAACTCGATGCGGTGGATTTGAGCCAACGCCTTTCGGGAAAGGCCTATCAGAATTCCCTACTGGAATGGCAAGCACGCTGCCACCGGCTTTTCTGGGAAGCTTACGATCGATCCATTCCCACTGTTCTGGTTTTTGAAGGCTGGGATGCCGCTGGCAAAGGAAGTGCCATCAAGCGTGTCACCGAAGCCATCGACGCCAGACTGTATCGGATTATCTGTGTAGGGGCGCCCACAGATGAGGAAAATCAATTTCACTATTTGTGGCGTTTCTGGAAACCCCTACCCGCAGCTGGAAGGGTGACCATCTTCGATCGCTCGTGGTATGGACGGGTTCTGGTGGAACGCGTAGAGAAATTTGCCAAACCAGAGGAATGGAACCGGGCCTACGAGGAAATCAATGCCTTTGAGAAACAACTGCTCAGCCAAGGCACGGTTCTCTGCAAGTTCTGGATCCATATCAGTCCAGAAAAGCAAATGGAACGGTTTCAAAAGCGTCTGGAAATACCTTACAAAAGACACAAGATCACAGATGAGGACTGGCGCAATCGAGAAAAATGGCCAGTCTACGAAGAAGCCATCAACGAAATGATCCATCGCACCGACAGCCCCTCAGCTCCCTGGACAGTGGTGGCCGGCAACAACAAGAAATTCGCGCGTATTCAAATCCTGAAAACGATCTGCGGCTCTCTCAAAAAAGCCGTCGAACGCCACAAGGGATAGAAGCGATTTTTCATCAATCCATTTGCTCGAGTCCACAAGCTGTTCCATAGTCAGCCAGTGAGTTTTGCATCGGTATTTCATCAAGTACCCTGGAAGGACAGGTATGAACAATGCCTGTCCACCACACCAGAACAGGTCGAAGAGGCCCTTGAGGGCAGTGGTCATCCGCTGGCTCGCTTTGAACACCTCATTTCCCCTGCCGCAGGAGATTACCTTGAAGCACTCTGCCAGCATTCACAATCCATCACTCAACAACGGTTTGGAAAGGTGATACGGCTTTTTGCTCCGCTTTATCTTTCCAATGAATGCATCAATAATTGCTCCTATTGTGGCTTTTCAAGGGATAACCCCATCCTTCGGGTCACCCTGAAGACCGAGGAAGTCCTACAAGAGGCCAAAGCACTGGCTGAGCAAGGCTTCCGGCATATCTTACTTGTCGCCGGGGAGCACCCCAAATTCGTCAGCAACGGCTATCTGGAAGATTGCGTTCACAGGCTAGCCCACTTCATTCCCTCCCTTTCTCTGGAAGTGGGGCCGATGGAGCAAGAAGATTATGTCCCACTTGTCAGAATCGGGGCCGAGGGCCTCGTGGTTTACCAGGAAACATACGACAGGGAGATCTACCGCACCATGCACACTGCGGGCCCTAAAAAAGATTTTGATTGGAGACTGGATACGCCCGAAAGAGCTTTCGATGCGGGCTTTCGCCGGCTTGGCATCGGTGCACTCTTTGGTTTGGCTGATTGGCGCACTGAGGCCATCGCACTGGCCGCTCATGTCGAACACCTGCTGCGCAGATGCTGGACAGCCCAGGTTACCTTGTCTTTTCCTCGCCTGAGACCTTGCGCTGGTTCCTTTGAACCACTCACGCTCTTTGATGATCGCTCTTTGGTCCAATGCATTGCGGCTTTCCGACTTTGCTTTCCCGATGTCGGACAGGTCCTCTCTACCAGGGAGCCGGCATCCCTCAGGGACGGGCTCATTCCTCTTGGCATTACCACCATGAGCGCAGGAAGCCATACCGAACCGGGAGGCTATACAGGCGCAGGTCAGGACAACCTGCATCAAACCGTGCGGGGCAGGATTCAAAACGAAAACCTACCTTTCGAAGGAACACACCAAGAAAAGAGAAAAGCTACCGGACAGTTTGACATCGCTGATGATCGCAGCCCATCGGAAATGGCGGATGTAATTCTCAAAAGAGGTTACGAACCTGTCTGGAAGGACTGGGACGCATCCATCCTCAGTCCGTCCTGAAATCATCCTGCACTGCAATGACTCCAAAACAAAAAGTCACGGTCAACGGCAATCTCATCGAGACCTCTTTGCTACCTTGTTCTCTCGATCAATTCCTTAAACAGCATGGCTTCCTTCCCAAATCGGTTGTGGTAGAGCACAATGAACAAGCCATGGCTCCATCGATGTTCGCTCAAAGACTCGTTCAGGACGGCGACCGGCTGGAAATTGTCCGCATCACTGCCGGAGGGTAGCGCCCATGGCGCTTTCAAGGCGTTTCCCAGTCGAGATGCCATCCCCAAAGCCCCCAAATCGATGGAATGGCAATGGATGCGGTCAACCAGATCAAAAGGTTCAAGGGCAATCCCACTCGGATGAAATCGCGAAAGACATAGCCACCGGCTCCATAAACCAAGGCGTTGGTTTGATATCCCACAGGTGAGGCAAAGCAAGCCGAGGCGCCCATGGCTACTGCCACCATGAAGGGAGCAGAATTCATTTCGAAAAACTGTGCCACCTCAATGGCAATGGGAGTCATGATCACGGCCACGGCATTGTTGGATAAAAAGGTCGTCAGAACCGATGTCAGCAGAATGATACCGGAGATAATGACAAACCCCGGGCATTGGTAGTAACCGAAAAGTGCAATCATGTTTTCAGCCAGCCAACCCACTCCAGAGGTTTTCTCCAGAGCCAGCCCTATGCCGAGCATGCCACAAATCAGGAATATCACCCGCCAATCGATGGCCTTGTAGGCTTCATCCATGTCCAGACATCCACTCAAGACCACAAAAATGGCAGCACTGAGTGCAAGGGCGCCTATGGGCATGGAGGTGAAGACCGACGCCACGACCATGAACACAATGGACAAACCTGCCAGCCACTGTTTATGTTTGAGTGGCAGCAGGTGAGGCTGTTCTCCGAGCACGATGAGATCCCTTGATTCCCGGAGTCTCTTGATCGCCGTTTCAGTCCCCTCCAGAAGCAAGGTATCCCCATACTGAAGCACGGTGGATTGCAGCTTTTCGCTGAGATTGACTCCGTGACGATGCACGGCGAGGACAAGCACACCAAAGGCCCTTCGGAGATCTACCCGGGCAATCGTATTGCCCATCATTGAAGAGCGCGGACTGACCACGCACTCCACAAGGGCTGCCTTTTGGGTTCCTACCCATTCCAGCCCATCCAAGCCGTCTTGCTGTTGTATTTCGAGGCCTGAAAGATCCTTCAGCTCCATGACGGATGAGAGAACAGTACTCATGCGGACACGGTCGCCAGCTTCGAAAACAATCTCATTGAGAGCCACGCCAATCAACTCATCTCCGCGAATCACTTCGATGATGCGGGCTTTGGGAAGCGAGGCTATCGGGCTATCGGAAAGCCGTTGTCCAATCAAAGAGCTTCCAGGAACCACGATCGCTTCGGTGAAGAACTGTCTGTTCTGTGTGGTTTGAAGGATGGTTGAAAGGGTCTCCCTTTCGGGAAGGGCCTTCCGCCCTAAGGTCCAGAGATACACCATGCCCACCACCGCAAGGATGCTGCCTAGCAGGGTCAGGTCGAACATTTCAAAAGGTCGCTCCCCCATGCGCTCGGCGGTGGAGCTGACCAAAATATTGGTAGAAGTACCAATCAGGGTGCAACAGCCGCCAAAAATAGATGCAAAGGAAAGAGGGATCAACAATTTGGACGGTCGGATGTTCTGACGCGCCGCAATAGCCATCACCATGGGCATGAAAACCAAAACGACAGGCGTATTGTTGATGAAGGCAGAAAGAACAGCGACCAAAGGTAAAAGGAAGAGGCTTACCGATAGATCCGTGCGTCCGACATACGGATCTATCAAGGCTCCCATGCGCGCAATCACCCCGGTACGCTCCAAAGCCGAACTGAGCACAAACATGCATGCAACCGTGACCACGGCCTCATTGCCAAAGACTTGAAAAAGCTCCTGGGGGCTGAGAATCCCACCCAGCATGAGAAAGACCATGGCACAACCCGCGATGACATCCGAACGCAAGCGCTCGACGATCATGGTCATGAAAACCACTACCATCAGCCCAAATACCATGAGCATCTCTGCGGTCAGGGACATCCGTTCGAGTTTCAGGTTTCCGGTTTATGCCATCGACGCCCTTTTTGATTTTTCAGGCGTGAATGGCTTGCTCATCCACGGCAAGAGCGGATTCCTTAAGTGCTTCTGAAAAGGTCGGATGTGCATGGCACACTTCAGCCAGATCCTGGACAGCACCTCCGAACCGCATCACCACGGCCGCTTCATGAATCAGTTCACCCGCGACTTCGCCAAGTATATGGACCCCCAGAATCTTGCCATCCGTCGGGTCAGCCAACATCTTGACCCACCCATCCACTTGCCCCACAGCACGCGCCCTGCCATTGGCTCTGAAGTGAAACGTTCCTTTTTTATAGGGCACCTGCGAGGCAGTCAGATGCTCTTCACTCCAGCCTATGGAAGCAATTTCCGGATGGGTATAGATGACTGAAGGGATGCGCTCATAATTCATCCGGGCTGGCTGACCGTTCCACTGTTTGGCCAAAACAACCGCCTCTTCCTCGGCCTTGTGAGCCAACATGGGCCCCGGCACAAGATCTCCCAAGGCATAGATCCCCTTCACCGAAGTTTCAAACTGCTGGTTGATTCGGATGTATCCGCGTTCGTCCAGTTGAATTCCAAGCTGTTTGAGATCATCCCCTCCAGACCGTGGCATGCGACCAACGGCCGTCAGGATATGCGTACCTTCCAGTTGTGAGCCATCATCCATGGCAAGCACACAACCCGAGGCATGGGTTTGCGCAGACAACACCTTTTTGCCACTCATGAAAACCATGCCCTGCCGGGCAAAGAGCCTTTGCGCCTCCTTGGCGAGGCCCTCATCCATGGCTGGCAAAATACGTTCCTGTGATTCCACTACGGTTACGCGGCTGCCCAGACGTCGCCACACAGAGCCCAATTCCAGGCCAATGTAGCCCCCGCCAACAATCAGCAGGTGAGCGGGGGGCTCTTGCCAGCATAAAGCTTCAGAGCTGGTGACAATGCGATCGCCATCGAGAGGAATTTGAGGAATCTCGACAGACTGGCTTCCCATGGCCAACAGGATTCGCTCGGCTTTCAGCTCCTGTAGGGCACCGTTGACCAAGGTCAGGCTCACCTGTCCTGGTGCCTGGAGTGTTCCCATTCCCTGAAAGAAAGTGATCTTGTATTTTTTAAAGAGGCTCTCAACCCCCTTCCCAAGCATATGAACGGTTTGATCCTTACGCTTCATCATGCGAGTCAGATCCAGACGTGGAGTCTCCACCATGACTCCATGCTGTGCCAGCTGATGGGAGGCATGGTCAAAATGGGCGCTGGACTCCAGCAACACTTTGCTGGGAATGCAGCCCTCCCTCAAACAGGTCCCCCCCGGCAGCGGTGATTGATCAATGCAGGCTACCCGCATTCCTTGCTGAGCACACCGGATGGAAGCCACATAGCCTCCGGGGCCACCCCCGATCACAATCAGGTCATATGGATTGCTATCTGTCATTTCTTTAGGCACAAGTTTAGGGAGCTGCCTCATGGATGAGGAGCCAAAAGATTTCACGTTCTCAACAGGCCTCCATCCATGGCCTGGTGATATGGACTTGACCTCAGGGGTTTTTAGGAATTGGTTGAGTGAGCTGAAGCAGCTAGCTATCCCTCACTCAGCCAAAAAGATCCATGAGGGTCCAAAAAAGGAGACATGATCAAGAAATCGGTCGCTGAACGTATTGAGCAGGTCCAGTCACCTGTCATTCCCATTGTTGGAGACTGGGTAAAGGATTGCCCGGGAACGCTCTCCCTGGGCCAGGGGGTGGTTTTTTACCCGCCCCCAGAGCAAATAAGCTCCTCTGTTCAAAGCTTCTTGGAAGATCCTTTGAACCATCGTTACCAGTCCGTCCAAGGAATCGACGCATTGCTCGAAGCCATCCAGAAAAAGCTATTCGTCGAAAACCGTATGGAGGTGGATGCCGGCGGACAAATCATGGTTACTGCTGGTAGCAACATGGCCTTCATGCAGGCCATCCTCGCCATTGCCAATCCGGGAGATGAGGTCATCCTGCCAAAACCTTACTATTTCAACCACGAAATGGCCTTGCGCATGCTGGGCATCTCTCCAAGGTTCATCGAACCCGATGACGCCATGTTGCCCACCCTTGATCGTGTGAAAGAAGCGACCCATGATCGCACGCGAGCAGTCGTCACCGTTTCGCCCAACAATCCGAGCGGAGCCGTCTATCCGGCATCCCTATTGAGCGATATCAACCAATTCTGTCGTGAGAAAAACATCTACCACATTTCAGATGAAGCTTATGAGTATTTTCACTACGACGCGTCGAACCATTTTTCACCAGGATCTTTACCGCTGAGCTCTGACCACACTCTGTGCCTTTATTCCCTCTCAAAGGCCTATGGGTTTGCCAGTTGGCGTATCGGTTACATGGTGATGCCTCCTCATCTGATGCCCTCGATGCGAAAAATCCAGGATACCAACCTTATTTGTGCGCCTGTGGTCTCACAGTATGCAGCCACCCAGGCTCTTCAAATTGGGCGTTCCTATTGTAGTGAACACTTGTCCACCATGGATCGGGTAAGAAGGCATTTGATCGATGCCTTAACGCCCTTGACCCCCTGGTTGCAGATCACCCCTGCCAAGGGTGCTTTTTATTTACTGATACGACTTGAGTGTCACCAACACCCTCTGGAAGTGGTTCGCTGGCTCATCGAGAAACACCGCGTGGCCGCCATTCCGGGAAATGCCTTTGGGCTGGAGAAAGGCTGTTATCTTCGCATCGCCTACGGATCTCTGGAAACATCCACCGCGCATGAAGCCATCCATAGGCTCATCGCTGGATTGACGGAACTTAAAAAAGCCTCATGAATGTTTACGCCTTTCAAACGGACATCACCTGGGAAGACAAAGTCGCCAATTATGAAAACATTCATACCCTGTGTGAACGCTTCAAACCGCAGCCAGGGGGCCTGATTGTCTTGCCTGAAATGTTTGCCACCGGGTTCTCCATGCAAACGGCAGTCACCAAAGAGCTCGAAGACGGCGCCGGCTTCATATTTCTAAGTGAATTGGCCCAACGAACTCAATGTCATGTGGTGGGCGGCCTGGCCATCGACCAAAGGAACACCCGCCCCACCAATGAAGCATTCACGATCGATCCGCGTGGTCAGCGCCTGCACCGCTATGCAAAATTACACCCCTTCTCCATGGGTAAGGAAAGTCGGCACTATCAAGCAGGTAGTGAGATCACTCATTTCGAACTTCCCGGTGGTTTACGATGCTGCATTTTCATATGCTACGATTTGAGGTTTCCGGAGATCTTCAGACAGGCAATGGCAAGTGAAAAGCCTCCTCACCTATTCATTGTCATCGCCAATTGGCCCAAAATGCGCACGACACATTGGACGCGCCTTCTGGAAGCCAGGGCCATTGAGAATCTTGCCTACGTCGTTGGCGTGAATCGAACAGGAAGCGATCCTTACCTGAGTTACGATGGTGCCAGCGCCATCATAGACCCGCTTGGAAAGACCCTTTGCCTGGCCGATCACAAGGAGCAAGTCCTTCAGGCCAATGTGGAGGCTCACATGGTGGATCAATGGCGTGAGACATTCCCAGCGCTCAAGGACCGCCGATAAGTTCGAGGGTCCGACCCATTGCGATCAGGCTCCCGACAATCGGCCCAGCAAAATCACTCCAACAACGGCCAACAGTCCCCCCATGATGGAGCGAAAGGGGGGGCGATCTCCTTCCATCAGAGCTGAAAGTGGAATGACCATCAATGGGGTGGTTGCCACAATTGGGAGGACTAATCCGCTGGGAGTCGTCTTCAATGCCCATTGATAACATCCTACTCCGAGAGAAGGGCCTGCCAGAGCCGTGGCCAGCACAAAGGGCCATGCTTTGCCTTTGGCTGGCGCATGGTTAGGCGTGTTCGTCGTCTCCTGTGGAGGTGGCCCCGAGAAAGGAGTCTTTCTTTTGCCACACCATAAGGCCACCGCGGCCACCATCAATCCGCCCAAAATACGCTGATAGGCTGCACCCAGGCCATCCAGCACAAAGGCTTCTTTCGCATTGATGTCATAAGCCACGCGGCTCATCACCGCCCCCATCCCCTGTCCCAGGGCTCCCACAACACCATAGAGGATACCGGCAGTGCTCAGGAAAGTCGATTCGTTTCCCTTTCGCCGAGCGGGCATCAGGGCGAGCGCGACTCCGACAAGAATCAAGACAATACACCCTGTCTGAGTGGCGGAGAGAGCTGTTTGCAACCAATACCATTCGACCATGGCCGCAAAAGGTGCCGCAACGCAATGAACGATCAGAAGCGTCAGGCGGGATCCAATGCGAGGCAAGGCCATGTAGAGTGCTAGATCCCCCAACCCGAAGCCAATCACCCCACTCCAGAAAAGCATGGAGAACCCAGCGCCCTGCCACCCCTGCCCCGAACCGTGCGCCCAACAGGCAAGCAAGAGGGTCGCGATCAGCAAGCGCCAGAAATTGGCAGCAATGGATCCCATGAGCTGCGTAGCGCGAGTCGCCGTGACAGCTGAAAGACAAAAAAGGAAAGTCGCCAAAAGAGCGGGTGTCATCAAAGGGGGATAGGAACGCTTCCATTCAGAAGGCGCAACAAAAAACCAATCGACGGATGTCCGGGGGATGGCCGTTGGAAGACTAACTTAGGACGGCTGGAGCGAGAAAGAAAGTTGGCTGTCCGGCAAGGATTCGAACCTTGACCAAAGCCTCCAAAGGGCCTTGTGCTACCATTACACCACCGGACAAGCCGGGGAAAATGTAACCCAAGAACCTCATGGCGCAATAAAATAGTCCGTGTTTTTATCGATTCAGGATCGATCCTTGCCTCCCCCCTGTCTGTGGTGTTTAGTTGCGCCTGTTCCCAATTTGTGTTGCCGCCAACGAGACCCTTTGGGGCATTGGTTGAGGCCCATGAGATCCACCTCAAAAGTGAAAAACAACCCAAGTTTCTGGAGGTCACTCCAGAGGTGTCTAATGCTAGGCATCTGGTTCGGATGTTTCATGAGCCAGCATGGGTTGCTCGCAAATACCGTGGATACCCCCCCCCCTTTGAGAGAACCCGCAGGAAAGCCCTCCATCCGTGCCATTCAAGTCGAGACGGGCCCCACCATTGATGGGAAACTGGACGAGTCTGTCTGGCTGCAGGCACCTGCAGCAGGACCATTGTGGCAATACGATCCTGCAACCAGCGAAGCCATGTCCGAAAAAACCCTTTTCCGAATTCTTTACGACAATGATTACCTGTACATTGGCGTATGGTGTTATGATTCGGATCCAGGGGCCATCAATGCACGGGTCATGCAGCGCGACAACCGATCCATCTACAGCGACGACTACCTCTACATGGCTTTGGATACCTTCCACGACCAGCGCAACGGATATATTTTTGTCGTCAACCCGAACGGGGCCCGTTACGACCAAATTGTCAGCAATAACATTTTCCTGAACTCTAATTGGGATGGAGTCTGGCAAGCAGGTGCATCCATCGATTCGGAGGGATGGAAAGCCGAACTGGCCATTCCCTTCAAATCGCTCAGCTTTGATCCCAAGGAAACCACCTGGGGATTCAACATCAGTCGATCCATCTCCCGAAAAGTGGAACGAGGCCGATGGACCGGGGCCAAGCCCAACCTCCACACCTACCATGTCAGCCAGGCAGGGGATATCGTTGGACTGCGGGGCCTCCGGCAAGGCCTTGGGATTGAGTTATCGCCCTACGTACTGGGACGGTGGAGGGATCAGGGTAATGGCTCCAATGCCAGTGCAGACTTTGGCACGGATGCCCGCTACCGTATCACCCCCAACTTAAGTGCAACCTTGAGTTACAACACCGATTTTGCCGAAGCGGAGGTCGACCAGCGTCAGTTGAATTTCACGAGGTTCCCTCTCTTTTTTCCTGAACGGAGGGCCTTCTTCCTGGAGGACAGTGGTGTATTTGAATACGGAGGATTGACGACCTCCAGTCGAACCAGGGGACTGAGCCGTCCTGTGCTTCCTTTTTTCAGCCGCAGGATTGGGCGAGATACATTGGGCCGCAGCGTACCCATTCTTTTGGCGGCTAAAATCGCCGGACGCCACGGTAAAACAAGCATGGGATTCATCGATGCGGTTTTGGAGGACCATCAGGGGCTTGGGATACAGAATACTTTTGCCGGCCGCGTGGCGCGCGACGTGTTCGAACAATCCAGCATCGGCATGATTTCCACGGCAGGAAACCCCAATGCCTCCACAGACAACATGGTCTTTGGCCCTGATTTCCGCTACCGCACTGCGGGCGTGGGCAATGGACAAGTTTTCGAAGCGAATCTCTTCGCCCTTGGTTCGCGTAGCGACGGTTCGGAGAACCCTGCGGGGCATGCTTATGGAGCTTCTCTGGCCTATCCCAATGACTTTTTCCGAGCCCATGCACAGTTTGTGGAAATTTCGGAACATTTTGACCCAGCTCTGGGGTTCGTTCAGCGCAAACAAACCCGGGGTTACTACACCTACGCAAGCGTCAACCCTCGACCTGAACACCCCGAGTGGTTGCGTCAATACCGCATGGCCTACAGCACCAAGCACTACACAGACTTACAGAACCGCTTGGAAACAGCGCTTCATCGCATCACACCGCTCTGGCTGGAATTCAATTCAGGGGACGAACTTTATTTAGGTGTGGATCGTCAATTTGATGGTCCCAGGGAACCGTTCACTATACTGGATACCATTGATATCCCCAGAGGCGAATACTGGTGGAATCAATACCGATTGGGGGCCGAATTTGCCACACGGCGAAAACTGTCGGGAGATATCACCGCCTCCATGGGAGACTTTTACACGGGTGATCGTTGGCGACTCGGGTCGGGAATCAACTATTACCCCTGGAAGCGATTGAGCCTCGGCGTGGACTACGATTACAACCAGATCACCTTAGGCTCACAATCATCAGGCGCCCACATCGGGGCTGGACGTATGGTGGTGAATTTTACCCCCAATCTGACCTGGGCTCATTTGGTTCAATACGACAGCCTCTCCGAGTCCGTCGGCTACAACAGCCGGCTGATATGGGAATACTGGCCGGGTTCCAAGCTTTACGCAGTGGTCAATCAAAATTACATGGCAGAAGACCTCTCACTGCGTCTCGGACAAACCGAGGCAACCCTCAAGATAGGCGCCATCTTTCGCTTCTAATGCCGTAACAGCTCTTCATCCACTCCAAACTCCTTGATCTGCCATGGAAGGCCAAAGTGATTCAGGTCGTTCATGAATGGATCAGGATCACACTGTTCCATGTTGAAAACGCCCGGCTGACGCCATTGTCCGGTAAGGATCTGCTTGGCGCCAATCATCGCAGGCACACCGGTGGTGTAAGAGACCGCTTGCGATTTGACCTCTTGGTAGCATGCTTGATGATCACAGACATTGTAGAGAAAAATGCGTCTATTTTTTCCTTCCTTGACCCCATGAATCAAGCAACCAATACACGTTTGCCCTTGAGTCCGGGGCCCTAAAGAAGCCGGGTCAGGAAGGAGTGCCTTGAGAAATTGAAGGGGAATAATTTCCTGTCCCTGAAAAGAGACGGGTTCAATCCCAGTAATCCCGACATTTTCCAGAACCTTGAGGTGATTGAGGTACGCATCGCCAAACGTCATCCAAAAGCGGATGCGCTTGAGCCCTTTGAGATGCAAACTCAACGATTCCAGTTCCTCATGATACATCAAGTAAGCACGCCGAAGTCCCACCTCGGGAAAGTCAAACTCTCGGCTTACCGAGAGAGGTTCGGTCTGTTTCCATTGCCCCTGCTCCCAGTATCGTCCCGGAGCCGTGACTTCCCGGATATTGATTTCGGGGTTGAAGTTGGTCGCAAATGGATGGCCGTGGTCGCCGGCATTGCAGTCCAGGATGTCTACTTCATTAATCTCATCAAACAAATGTTTCTGGGCATAGGCACAAAACACATTCGTCACACCGGGATCAAATCCTGAACCCAAAAGGGCCATGAGACCTGCCGACTGAAATCGCTGCTGATAATCCCATTGCCATCGATATTCGAAACGAGCCTGATCAGGCGGTTCGTAATTGGCGGTATCCAGATAATCCACTCCAGCCTCCAGGCAGGCATCCATGATAGCAAGGTCCTGATAGGGCAAGGCCACGTGAATCACCAATTCGGCATTGAATGAGCGGATCAAGGCCACTGTATCGCTGACCCGATCGGCATCCAGCTGGGTGATTTCAATTTCACCCTTTACTTCAGAGGCAATCTGCTGCGCCTTGCTCAAGGTGCGACTGGCAAGACAGATATCGGTAAAAACCTCCCTTAAAGCAGCACATTTGTGAGCCACCACGCGACCGACGCCTCCTGCTCCAATAATCAATACTCTACTCATAAGGTTACTCTGCCGATCCCTTTTCAAGAAAGTCGATTGCGATAATCGTAATAGTCAAAGGATCTCACGATTTGATAGGTCTCGGCCTCAGAATCATGTATCGCAATACTCGGTAATGGCACTCCGTTGAATGCTGTGTTTTTCACCATCGTGTAATGGGCCATATCCTCAAAAATCAAACGATCCCCTACTTTGAGGGGCTGATCAAACGCATAATCGCCAATTTCATCTCCTGCAAGGCATGTCAGGCCTCCTAGACGGTAAGTGAAGGGCTTGGCTCCTGGTTCCTCTGCGCCCCGGATGACCGGTCGATAGGGCATTTCCAATACGTCCGGCATGTGAGCGGTTGCCGATACATCCAAAATGGCAATGGGCATGGAAGCCTCGAAAACATCCAGTACTGAGGCCACTATTACCCCTGCATGGAGAGCAATGGCTTCCCCGGGTTCCAAATAAACCTGACATTGAGGATGGCGTTTGCAAAAGCCTTGGATAATTCGACAGAGGCGCTCGACATCATAGTCGGATCTGGAAATATGATGTCCACCGCCAAAGTTGATCCATTTCATTTGAGGGATCATGGATCCAAATTTTTCTTCGACCACCTCCAGTGTGCGCTGCAGCGTATCCGCGTTCTGTTCGCACATGGTATGGAAATGAAGCCCTTCCACTCCGATCAGTGACTGGCCCTTGCATTGCTCGCAGGTCATTCCCAATCTGGAGTTGGGGCGACAGGGATCATAAAGTGGGGTTTTGATCTCAGAATATTCCGGGTTGATTCTCAAGCCTACGGAGGGAGCTTTTGGGTAGAGCATCACCTGCTCACGATAGCGTTCCAACTGAGAAAAGGAGTTGAATGAGATATGATCCACCATGGGTAGTAGTGCCTCGATGTCTGCATCGCTGTAGGCCGGCGCGTAAGCATGAACTTCGCCCCCAAATTCCTCTCGGCCAAGGCGGGCTTCATGGACCGAGCTGGCAGTCGTGCCAGAGAGATATTTTTTCAGCACCCCAAAGACACTGAACATGGCAAATCCCTTCAATGCCAAAATCACCTTCGCTCCCGTTTTCTCCTGAACGCGATGGATCGTGCGCACGTTTTGCTCCAGACGCCCGGTGTCGAGGACGTAACAAGGAGTCGGTATGTCTTCTATGTGACTGAATTTCATCTGTTATGAGAGCCCCAGTGAGTCAGCGTTCAGGAGGGACTTCCATGATCTAGTGATGTTGGCCAAATTTAACACGCACAGGATCATCTCGCTTCCCGCCTCCTAAATCAATGTGCTTGTGTTTGAGATGAGATGCGGTGCCATCGACAAGGTTTTGATAGGATGAGCTAACAGATCCTTCAAACACAAACATCGAGCCAACGCGCAAGGCAAATGTGGGCTTCTGTGCGGTTTCTTCGAATGAGCAGCACAAAGAAAAACAAACAGTGGCCTTTGGATCATTATGGAAATACCTACAACCAATGTATCTCTATGAGTTGTTTGGCCATAGTGAGTTCAGCTGTGGAGAATAAAAAACGGAGCGTTTGCTTTGAACCGAAAGAGGAGACACTGGAGCCCACCTTCCAGACAGAACTACCAGAATGCTTACGGCTGTAAGCCTGAAGGCATGCAAGGTGAGGAAGCAAAAAGAGACATGAGGAGACCCGTTTCTCAACAGTAATGTGAGCTGACCTCGTGCCAATGGGTAATGTCGCTTTCTCCCTTTTCCCATGAAAGATAAACTTCCTTGCCTCCCAGAAGGGAAGGAAAGTCAACACGCCCCTTTTGAAGGTCCACCAGAACCAGGTCGTTTGCTTTGAGATGCTTCATGATGGACTTCAATCGATGAAGTTCCTTAATCGATGCATTAGCCGCCATTCCTCCCAGATCATAGCCCTGAGCGAACATGGCTTTCTGCCAGGAACCATAACGGGCTTGAGATTGCGACAATAGCAACAGATCGCTGAGCCATACTTCGAGTTGGGGAATCAGCTCCCTGGCCTCTTTAAGGGTGTAGTGGCGGCGGTGTTTCATTGACAAAAAAGGGAAGGTAATGAAGAGATAGAAGAAGATGGAGTTCACTGAACCGATCCGTCCAACAGACGATTCCATTTTTCAAAAACCTGCTCACTGAATTCGATTTCCAAAGATTGTTGGAAGGACTCCTTGGCGCTGGGCAGACGATCCAAAGCCAGGTAAACATCCCCGAGATGGTCCAATATGGTCGGATCCGGTTCGGTGAGCTTCGACTCCGCCTTTTCGAGATAAGGGAGGGCTTCCTTAGGTTTTCCCTGTTGGAAAAGGACCCATCCCATGCTGTCAAGAATGGCTTCGCTATCCGGCTCCAGATCGAGTGCCTTTCGAATCCATTCAAAGGCGTCATCAAGTTTCTCACCATGCTCTGCCCACATGTAACCCAAGTAATTCAGTGTGGTCGCATCTTCAGGATCTTTCTGCAGGCATTTCAGAAAAGAGTCTTCGGCCTCTTGAAGTTGCCCCAGACGTTCCTGAACCGACCCCTTGCGGAAATAGAAGAAGCCTGTCAAACGAGCCGGTTCCTTTTCTTCTGCCAGTTGTTCAGCTGATCGAAGGAATTTCAAGGCGGAGGCGTATTGCCTCAAGGAGGTCATCGCCAAACCTGAGTAGAATTCCAGCATGAAGGTTTGGGGAAGATTGTTTCTTGCCTCCTGCAAAACTTCCAACGCCTGGCGAGCATCGCCTTGATTGAGTTTCAAGGCAGCAAGTTCGTAGTAAGGGGCTTCAAAAGCGGGGCCAATTTTCATGGCCCTCCGGAAGTGACTCTCAGCTTTTTCAGAGTTGCCCTCATCCGCTTCAAGGGATCCCATGAGAAGGTAGGGTCGGGGGTTTTGAGGGTTGATGTCAGCAAGCTCACCAAGCTCCACTAAGGCTTTGGAGGTTTCACCGGAACGCACGTATAAATCAACCAACTTCTCCCGAGCCAATAAGAGGGGGGGATCAAAATTCTTTAGGCGGGACAGCCGCTTTTCAGCCTCTTCAAAGCGCTGAGTCAGCATCAGGACATCTGCTATGGCGACTTCCAAAACCGGCTCCTCTTCGGCAACTTCAGAGGCCTTCACCACCAAAGACTCCAATGCCTGATCCAACAAATTGAGCTTTTGAGGCCTCAGGACAGCGTATTTGAGATAGAGGCCGATAAGAACCGTCATGTCCTCTACCTCATAAGAGGTCACCTTGACCGCCTCCTGAACGAGTTCGAAAGCAAGGTCTTCACGCTGGTGTTTTAAAGCCTGATCGAGTATCTTTTGGCGGGAAAAAACCCTCGATGGATCGCGACGCAAGGCTTCCTCAAACAAACGTTGAGCTTGGGAATCTTCTCCCTGTGATAATGTGATCACACCCAGAAGTTCAAAGGCCATGCCAGGGGCATCGTTCGACTCGCTAGCACGCTGTAAAAGAGATTGAGCCTTCTCGAACTGCTGAAGCAAAATGAGGTTTTCTGCGATGCGTGTTGCCAGTAAAGCACTTTCCGGATCGACCTGAAGTGCCTTCTCGAACTGCTCGATGGCTTTGTCCTTTTCGCCTTGAGTCAGAAAACTCACACCCGCTGCAAAGTGCGCTTGTGCTTTGAATTGAAGCGCAGAAGGATCCAGCTCGTCTGCGGCGAGCTCCCGTAAGCCCTGATCAAGAGAAGAAGCGTCTTGGGAAAAGACAACAAGATTGCCCAAAACCGTGCCTAGGAGAAGACAGGCCGTGAAGATCCATGAAGGGGGCTTTTCGCTATTCATTGGGCTAAACGGCACAAACTCCTACTTAGGAGCATGCACATTAAATAATAAACACCGAAAGCGAAGCTACTGCAAGAGGGCAGCAGCTTATTTCTGCCAAGTACGCTTCTTGTGGCGATTGGCGCGCAACTTCTTACGACGCTTGTGCTTATTGATTTTCGATTTACGACGTTTCTTCAGTGAACCCATATGTTAGCTTTTAATAAACGATTTTGTTGAGGGGATACTCAATGATTCCCTCTGCTCCTGCAGCTTTGAGTTGAGGAATGATCTCACGAACAATCTGCTCATCAATGACAGTTTCCACCGCCACCCAGCCTGGCAATGCCAAACTGGAAACTGTTGGATTACGCAAAGCTGGCAAGCTTTGCAACAATTTTGACAGTTTCTTTTCCAAAATATTGAGTTTGAGCCCCACTTTGGACTCCGCATCCAATGCACCTCTCAACAATAAGGCGAAGGTTTCGATTTTCTCGCGCTTCCACTTTTGCTTCCAGGAAGCCTGATTAACTATCAATCGAGGCGTGGAGGTTAGAAGGGTATCCACTATCCTTAATTTATTGGCCCTAAGAGAGTTACCTGTCTCGGTGATTTCAACAATCGCATCCACCAATTCGTGGGCTTTGACCTCAGTCGCTCCCCAAGAAAATTCGACATCCGCTTTGACCTTGTGCTTGCGAAGGTATTTTTTGGTGATTTGAACGACCTCCGTAGCAATGCGCTTGCCCTGCAGATCGGCAGGTTTGCGAATGCGCGAATGCTCCGGAACGGCTAGAACCCATCTGGCTGCCTGACGTGTCGCTTTGCTGAACAGGAACTCCCCTACTTCATGCACTTTGGAACCATTTTCAATGACCCAATCGTGGCCCGTGATCCCGCAGTCCAAATAGCCATGCTCTACGTATCGACTCACTTCCTGAGCGCGAATGAGTCGAATCTCCATATCCTCATCATCAATATAGGGCAAATAGGATCGACTGCTGACTTTGACATTGTAGCCGGCCTTGGCGATTTTCTCGAAGGTCGCTTCCTGAAGGCTTCCTTTGGGAAGCCCCAGTTTCAAAAGGTTTTTCTTTTTGGTTTTTGATTTCATCTTAACTCATGCCCAGAGCGTCCATTGGTCTGACATTGCTTGTACCTGGGAAGGAAAAAAGGCAGGTATCATAACGACCACGTATGTGATAACGCCGAAGAGAGGATCATTTCCAACCCTTTTTACATTCAATTTCAAAAAGGTTCTACCCCTGATGGATTGATAAGATACCCGACTGTCGATCAAACCTCGATGATTCTCCTTAAAGAGGTGGCGTCAAACATAGTCCCCCCCTCACCGTTAGTCGCCCATCGATAGCATATTGAACGGCTTGTGGGTAAATGCGATGCTCGGCTTCCTGAATACGAGTGTGGAGCGAATCGGGTGTATCTTCATTGAGCACCGGCACAGTTTCCTGCCATAGGATGGGTCCAGTATCAATCCCCTGATCCACGAGGTGGACCGTGCAGCCCGTGTATTTCACGCCATACTCCAAAGCCTGCTTCCAGGCTTCAAGGCCAGGAAAGGAAGGAAGGAGAGAAGGATGGATATTGATGACGCGATGATGAAAGGTTCTCAGGAAGCGCCCCTTGAGAATACGCATGAAACCGGCAAGCACCACCCATTCGACACCAGCAGACATCAAAGCGTCGGAGTAACGCGTCTCTGCTGCTTCGTCCAGCTTGGTTCTAAAAGGACCCGGGTCGAGAAAAATACCAGGAATCTTCGACGAGCGAGCACGATCCAAAATGCCGGCATTCTCGACATCGCTGATCACCAGGGCCAATTCCGCATCGAGCTGGCCAGACTGCACGGCTTGGTGCAAGGCAACCATGTTAGACCCTTTTCCCGAGCCCAGGATTCCTATTTTAGGACGTTTCCTCATCATCTGGTGATATCCTGAGACATCTAAGTCAAAAACACCAGTGTTAAGCGATTGCCAGATGAGCGAAAAACGAGGAGCGAGCTGATGATTGACAAGAAAGAGCAATTATCAAAAGATAAGTGTCATGAACCCCCTAACACGGACCCACAGAAGGGATGCGTTTACCCTGATTGAATTGCTAGTCGTCATCGCCATTATTGCGATCCTGGCAGGCATGCTGCTGCCGGCATTGAGTAAGGCCAAAAACAAGGCAACTGGAGCGGCCTGTCTTGGAAACCAAAAACAGCTTGGTTTAGGCTTTTTCATGTATGCAGGTGACAATTCTGAGAGGGTGGTTGGCATGAGCACCTACCGACAAGGCATAGATTTCTGGACTGGCCCCAAACCGGTGGCGGACAGAACCCTGAAGGGCAAGGAAAAAGCTCTTGCTGAGGCTCAGGAGGGCATTCGCCAGGGCAAACTCTTCCCTTATGTGTCAGCAGTCGGCTCCTGGCACTGCCCCGGCGATGGTCGCACCAAATTACAACCCGGCAAGGGTTTTGCTTATGATAGCTATGGCGGAGCCGGGGGCCTTAATGGAGAGGATCAAGCCAATTCGATCACCAAAATGGATTCCATAATCTTTCCCTCCCGGAGCTATGTCTTCGTAGAGGAAGCGGACGATCGTGGCTGGAACCTGGGCTCTTGGCTCATCAACCCGGATCCCAACACCTTTACCTGGGTGGACGCGGTTGCGCTTTGGCATATCAACATGAGTACTTTGAGCTTCGCTGATGGTCATGCCGACAGTCACAAATGGAGAGGCCCAGCTATGCTGGAAGCTTCAAAAGCTGCACCAAGGGGTTCCAAATTTGGCCAGACCGCCAAAACAGACACAGACAAGCAAGACATTTGGTACATGAAATATGGATATGCCCACAAACGATCGGCACAATTCGAGGAAAAATGGGCTAGAATAGGATTTAGGCCTTGAGTGTCTCAGAATCTGAGAAAGCCCCTTCTTGATGGAAGGGGCTTTTTTATTAGGGAGAGGACAAAAGTTTCGTCAGACTCGAACCGATTCCCTCAGCATTCAGAAGAGGATCTTTTTCTTCGATCGCATAGGCTTTGAGAGCTCGAGCCATGGATTGAAGCACCTCTGCCTTGTGGGGATCGGAGGCATGATTCAGTGCCTCGGTTGGATCGGTCTGCAAATCCATCAACCAAGGACGCTCACCACTGGAGACCACCAGCTTGAAGCGTTCCGACGCCGCACAGAGCCAATTTCCTCCCCGACTGCTTAGAAGAAAAGTGATATCGTTCCAACTTGGAGGAGGGTTTCCACGGAACCATTGGGAGGCATCTCTCCCATTGAGAACCTCAGAAATTTGGAGATCCAACACCCCATTGAGAGTCGGCAGAAAATCCACACAACTCAGGGCGATGCCAATGCGGATACCAGGTGGAATCTCCGATGGATATCGCATCAGGAAGGGAATCCGAGCGGAGCCTTCATAAGGGTTTCCCTTGTTCAAGCGTCCGTGTTCTCCACGCAAATCACAATGGTCTTAGGTAAACACGATGAGCGTCTGATCCAGTGCGCCCGCCTGCTCGAGAAGATGAAGGATTCGCCCCACATTGTCGTCGATACACTTCACCATACCAAAATATTTGGGCATCAAACGACGCAGCGTCGCCACCGTTATCTTGGCATCAGAAGGAGCCCAGGCAGGGATCTGCGCATCCGGTTTGCGTATGGTATCAGGAATGGGAATGGTCACATCATCAAAGAGCGTGTCATAGGGCTTACGAACGCTGTTGGGGCCATGTGGATCAGGAAAACTGAGCATCAGGAAGAAAGGACGGTCCTCTTTCTGACCGATGAACTCCAAGGCACGCTCTGTCAGAAAGTCCGTCGCGAAAGTCTTCTCATCGGCATCATCAAGTTCGTAGGAAAGCTCGCCTTTGCGATTCAGCGCTCCAACTTCAGGCCGGCCATCCTTGAGGACTATTTTTTTTCAATGCCCCCGATTGAACATGAAGCGACGATCCTCAAAACCGAAGAATCTGGCTGGAACCCACTGTGGCTTCCCATCTCCATCCAAGTGCCATTTACCGATGAGGCCGGTTCGCTAACCCCTCTACTGAAGAATGGACCCCAAGGTGGTGGTTCCGTTTGGAAGCGGCACATTATTTTGAACCACCCGATTGTGTTGAGGATAGAGACCTGTCAGCAAGGCGGCCCGAGAGGGCGAACACACCGGAGTCGTGGCGTAAAAGCTGGTACAAAGGGCCCCCTCAGAGGCAAGTCGATCAATATGGGGTGTCTGCACGATGGGGTGTCTGCACGATCTGCCCGCCATAACACCCCAGGGTCTGAAAGTGGTGCTCATCGGTTTGAATGATGAGAATATTGGGTAAACTTGCCGAGAGACGAATGGCCAAAAAGAGGCACCCACTCAAACGAATCGCCCATTGAAAGAAACGTGGCATATTCAGCATGAGGCTTTTTTGCCAGGCTTACCGAACTTCGAATGCCGGTAATCCGTTGGCGATTACTTGAGACGGTTCAGCAAGCCCATCCATTTTGAATTCACTGTATGGGCTGCCAACGCTGATGTTTGTAGTGATTATACACCCAGACAAAATCAGGATTGGAGGCATTGCCTCCTCCCCAGTTGAAGACCGAAGTCACACCACTGGAAGCATCGGTTGCCGCCTGAATCACATTGTCGGTTATCCAACGGTGGGATTCCGCATGCCCATCGGCAAAAGCGATAGTGCTATTGTTGCCATGAAAAATCGCAAAAGGGTCAATCCACCCCATCCCAGGAGACACGCTGATCACCCATGTTCCCAGATTACGACCTCGCGGATCGGCCTCTTCCAGAAACACCATCCCCTCCGATGGGCCGTTGATGTTGCTGATCTTGACATAGGCCGGTTGAGGTCCACGATTGCTCCCAGGCTCACCGGATCCTTGCCAGGCCAGACCGTTCATCCCATTTGCCTTGGAATAACTGTCGTAAGCCCATCCCTTCCCAGGCTTGAGTCGCTTGGTTCTGAGATCACCTGGACAATGATAGGCGCCCGTGCTGTCCACATATTGGAACAAAGCTCCCTTGCGAATGCCATTTTCGACGTTTCGTTGAGCGACATCCTTGGTCATGTTGGCGGCAACATCTCGAAAACGCCCATTGTCGTCGTGAGGTCCCGGCCAGAACCCTCCCGCCGGATTGTCGATTTGCCCACGACCAGGAATCGTGTAGAGCATGCGGTCTTCGTTGTCGTCAGCATACATGACAAAGCCCAGGATTAATTGTTTTTGATTACTCAGGCATACAGCCCCTGTCGCCTTGAGCTTGGCTTTGGAAAGAGCAGGCAGAAGCATACCAGCCAAGATGGCGATAATGGCAATGACCACCAACAATTCGATTAAGGTGAAGCCTCTCTGCCAGTCGCGATTGCATAATTTGGGGGACATGCTGCTAGCATAAGAGAAGCAAGTCCTCGGATGTCAAGGTCAACCTCAAGGGCATCAGGAGCTCTTGGAAAAAAGTCACCTCATTTCCAGCCCTATCGTGCTTGCGCGTTTACACCGACAGACCCTTCTTTCATAATAAAAGCCAAGAAGCTCACCAGCACGCCAACGGTTTTTCGTTAAACAATGACGATGCACTTGATTCAGAAACCCAGAGGGAAAGAGAAAACTTCCATTGCTCCATCAGAACTTGGGCGAGGGTTGTGGATTTCGTGGTGCCTTGCAGCCTTGGCATGCATCGAATGCTCGACGCCGCTTACGCATTCGCAGCAGCCCATCTTCCGCGAAAGGATCCGTTCCTTGAGCGTCGAGTCGAACTCCCAAAACGTCCATGATCAAAATGACTTCATCGTCTCCACCAATGACTGGCTTGGATCGACCAGCTTGGAAGTCCCTCACTGGATGGATCCACTCTTGCAATCCCACCCCGATGGTTGGTATTACCTGGTCGCTCGGAAGATCAGCGAGAAAATAGCGCCAGAGGTCGTCACCACAGGCTGGGATCTTTGGAAGTATCACCCAAGAACTCAAGCTGTCGAGATCCACGCAACCGGCCTTCGCCAACCCTTTTCCCTGACTCAAGATTCATGGGGAAATCTCTTTGTCATGGACGCAATCGGTCCCCCTTATTTCGGGACTCGATGGCTACAAATATGCCCATACGAAGATTATGGATGGATGAGCTCATCCGATCCCATACGTCGTCGGTTCAATCAAATGATTTGGGATGAAGAGGTCGCCCAAGGGTTTTCTCAATCGAGATATGAAACGCTTCCTTTTGGTGCTATCCACTATTTCGAAGGCATCTCTTCCGGGCTTGTGAATGCCATGGCACGCTCGGGTTCAGGCACAGGAGCTCAAAGCTACCTGGCTGCAGGCAACTTCAAAGAGACAAGACACACCCTCATACGATGGGTACAAAAACCTGCGGGTGCCTCCTGGTTGGTGGGAGAGATCCAACCCGTTGCGGCTTTAGGAAGGTTTTCGCAAGTGGCATGGGATCATCGAAGCCCATACCTTCAAGTTCGCACACTAACTGGCGAAGCAAGCACGACGGACAGTCTGATTATCGGGCCTTTGACTCGGCAGATCCACAACGTTTTTCCGCCACAGGAGCTGGCAGGATTCGATTCCGTATGGAAGGACCCACTGGATATGCTTGCCATGCTGGAAGCGCCTCAACCAGGAGTTCGCCTCATGGGGCAGCAACTGGCTGAAAGAGCTGGCGCGAGCATGTTGCCCTTGCTTCTCCAACGAGCCCAGAACCCTGACCATGCCGTGGCTCGATTGCATGCGCTATGGGCCATCGGAAACATGGCACCTCAAGAGCTTTCCCATCAAATTACCAAGGGGTGGATGGAACAGATGCTCAAAGACCCCCAACACTGTATCAGCCAGCATGCCGCAGACTTGATCCACAAAGTCTTTGGGGCAGAAATTACTCACCTTTTACTGGAACATCTTCCTGAGGCATCCCCTACTCTGCGCTGTGGCATCCTGACGGCACTGGCAAATCAAAACCAGGTGATTCCATTGCTGGAACTCGTAAAAGGCGACTTTTTCCATGACCCTGCACTGAAGCATGCCACGGCAAGAGCCTTGTTCGTTAGCCTGACATCAGGGGAGTCTTCATGGGAGCAAATCGAAGGTTTACCACCCTTTGAAAAACAACTCGCGATGGGTGAACTGGGGTTAAAAGTGCTCGATGAACACCTTGTCAGCTATCTTGATTCAGCAGGCATCGATGTGAGATTCGCCCTAGCAGATGGCCTCTATCGGCAAGCATCGGCGGGATCGATGCAAATGCTTGTCTCATGGGCAAAAGGGTTTCTCTCGACTTCATCCTCCGTAGAAAAAATCGCATCCGAATGTCAAACCCATCCTGCCCTATCCAATGCTTTCTGGCGCCGAGTTTTTGCAGCCTGCTTAGAGACCCAAGATCGTGATGCCTTTTACAGTCTCGTCCTATTACTCGACCAACCTGGCTTACCTACCCCACTCAGTCAGGATCTTGCGGCCGGGATGCGGGAGCTCTTGAAGGTCTGGGAGTCCATGGAGAAAACCAAACCGACCGATCTTACCGCATGGGTTCACGAGCTGTTTCATCCACGCATCGATGCGTGGATGCAGTGCCGAGCTTCGGAGCAGCGCGGCCTGGCCCTGGATTGGCTACTCTGGCACCAACCTGGAAACGATAACAAAGCTCTGGTGGAAGACACTTTTCGGAATTTCTTCGAAACGGAGGACAATCGCAAACAGGCTCTTCGATGGCTTGGAAGTCGGGACATCGAACATCGGATGCAATGGATTGCTGAAGGACTCCAATCCAACAAGGCAGGACTACGCACAGAGGCAATCATCCTTCAGGCCAATGCGAACCCCGATGATTCGGTTGCTCAATGGATCCGGGATTTGGAACAAGCATCGCTAAAGCAACAACTTGATGCTCTTGACTCCTTGACCACCATAGCCGATCCCAGAATCGACTATGCATTGATTCATTGGTTGGAGAAGGGATTGAAAGGAGGCATCCCTCAGGCACTTCATGCGGCCCTACTAAAAGCCGCCAAGTCCCGTTCCACCAAGGGAGTGCAAGAACGGCTCAAGGCCTGGCAACAAACGGCTCTGGAAATCCAACCCATGATGGTACCATGATTTCCTTGAGAACTCCAACCATGGCAGCAGAACTCGGGTGGTTTTCAGCCCTTTGCTCGGATGATTACGAGTACCTTGGCTTTCCAGAGGATCACCTCAGGAGCAGTTATTCCCATTGCAAGGCCATCACACAAAGAGCCGACACCCTTGGCTTTCAAAACATTCTGCTTCCCTCTTCTTACCAGATCGGTCAAGACACCCTGGCCTTTGCTGCTGCCATGTCAGAGCAGACAGAGCAGATTCAGCTTTTGAGCGCCATTCGATGTGGAGAAATGCATCCCCCCATGCTGGCCAGAGCCATCAGCACGCTGGATCACATGTTGGAGGGCCGCCTGGCTCTCAACATCATCTCTTCGGATTTACCGGGATGCCGCATGGCCTCAGAGGATCGTTATCACCGATCCACAGAAGTCATCCAGATCCTCCAACAGGCATGGAAACAATCATGCATTGATTTCAAGGGGGATTTCTTCAATCTCCAGTTGGACACCCAACCTGTGAAAACCTACCAGCAGAATGGCGGTCCTCTGCTGTATTTTGGTGGTTATTCCTCCTCTGCTCGCGACCTCTGCGCTCGTTTCTGCGATGTCTACTTGCTCTGGCCGGACACAGAAGCCGGCCTCAAAGCCAGCATGGAGGACGTCGCACATCGAGCAGCCGCCCACGGTCGATCCATTGATTTCGGGCTCAGGATTCATGTCATTGTGAGGGAAACCGAACAGAAAGCCCGCGAGGCCGCTATCAAGCTCGTATCAAAACTTGAGAACTCTACCGGCCACAATATCAAGGCCAGGGCTCAAGACTGCCTTTCAAAAGGGGTGATGCAACAAAACGACCTGCGGGAAAAAGCAGATAAGGAGGGATATGCCGAGGCACACCTTTGGACAGGCATTGGCCGTGCTCGATCCGGATGCGGTGCCGCCATAGTTGGAAATCCGGATCAAGTGATCCATACCTTGAAAAACTACATGGGCATGGGCTTCAGGTCTTTCATTCTTTCTGGATACCCGCACCTCGAAGCTTGTGAGCTTTTCGCCAAATACATCCTGCCAGCCATACCGACCACTCGCCTAGCTGCAGAGCAAAAGCGTGTTCCGCAGATCACTCCCGAAACACCTCTGACCCATGCAAAACGGATCTAGCGCTCCTCCTCCTGAAGAATGACATGTAGCTTGTCGATCGGCAAGTCATCGATCACCTGTCGTTGACCATCGGGCCATTGAATCTCCAACTGATCCATTCTATCCACCCTTCCCAATCCAATGGTAATTACTTTCTCGGATTGAGAAAGATAACTGCGCGTAGGCATGACTTGACGCCACAATACCTGTTCACCGATTTGAGCTCGCACCCAGGCCCCAATCGCATCTCTGTTGCAACTCACACCCACTAGCTTGAGTCGAACCCAATGATGCCCCAAATCACAATCGTTACGCAGAAGCAAAGGTTCTTGGTTCGTTTGGGTCATCACCACATCCAGGTCTCCATCTCCATCAAAGTCTGCGAAAGCCGAACCCCTGCCGACCAGAGGGCTGAAAAGATCCCCTCCAGCATCCTTTGAGGAGACTTCGAGAAAACGACAGCCAAAATCCGGGCCGGCATTCCAGAACAAGTGAGCAGATTGCTCGTATTGCTGACTTTCCTGGATCTGATGTATCTCCTCCTCCAGATGACCGTTGGCAGTAAGAAGGTCCTGCCAGCCATCCAAATCATAATCAAAGAAAAAAAGACCGAATTTAAGTGCCAGACGACTCGCAGGACCAATCCCTGCAGGGATGGCTTCGTCCGTGAAAATGAGATTTTCGGATCGCCCAACGTATAAAGCTGTCATTTCATTGGCGAAGTTAGCAATCCCTACCCCCATGGCTTCATCCTCTCTGAAACGAGCCGTATCAATCCCCATGGCACCCCTGGCCTTTCCAAAGCTATCAAACCCAATCCCGGTTCGCGCACCGACTTCCTTGAAAACCATCCTACCCTGATTGATGAACACAAAATTCTGAACGGTATCGTTGGCCACAATCAAATCCATGAGCCCGTCACCATTAAGGTCGACCGGGGCCACACCCAGCGACTTGGCGACTGGAACTTCTGTGGCAGGATTTTTGATTTGGATCCCACATTCGCCGGAGACATCCTTGAAGGTTCCATCACCCTGATTTTGATAGAGGGTTGGAAAAGTTCCCTGAAAATTCATCGGCTGGCCGTAAGCCCTCCCAATGCCTGTTAGTGTGGTTCCCTGCTCAAAGTCGATCTTGGGAGACCACTGCACATAGTGCCCGACAAACAGATCAAGATCTCCGTCATTATCAGCATCGAAAAAGGCGGAGCAAGTACTCCAGTCATCCACATCGCCGCCAACTCCGGCAAGCTCGGTCACATCTTCAAAACTTCCCTGAGTTGAATTTCGAAACAAGCGATTCCCCCCAACACCCGATACAAAAAGATCAGGCCAACCATCATTGTTCACATCCCCCACCGAAACTCCCATACCGTATTGAGAGACCGCCAAACCTGAGGCGTCTGTTACATCCTCAAAACGGCCTTTTCCCAGGTTGCGATAAAGTTGATGAGTGGGCTGCACGTCCCCCTCGGGCAGGTGATCATCCCAATAACGGGCGTTGACGAAAAAAAGATCCGGAGCACCATCCTGATCGTAATCCAGAACAGCCAAACCGCTCCCCATGGTTTCGGGAAGCAACTTATCTCCATAGGCCCCATTGACATGTTTGAAGGTAATCCCACTTTGCCGAGTTTGATCGGTAAACCCCACCGTCGGGACTGTGGCCTCTGCTCTCTGGGTTGCAGTCGGCACCGATATTTCGGTGATCACCTCAGGGCCTTTCTTCTCCGGCCACTTCTGGATCACCCAAACCATACCTACAATGCAAAGCAAACCTGCGAACACCCAAATCGACCGCCTCAAAGCACGACCAATGACAGCATCATCCTGCTCCTCATCCTGAAGTGAGGGCAATTCATCCGAGTCTTTCATGATTTCTCCGATCCATTCATGGAACCACCGAGCAATGAAGCAGCCTCACTGCTCGGCATAATTGATGTAGCCTATGAACATCTCCTCCCATGATTGTTCCCCGAATGTGACGGTATCGTCCGGATTGGGGTTGAAGCGATTCTGAATGGTATTGTCAAACCAGCCCTCGCAAATCACGCGAGTTCCTGCGGGCACGTCGATTGGCTCAGCCAAACGATAAAGGGCTTGCCAATCAAAAAAGTAGGCAGGCACGTGCAAGACCACTTCCTGAGTCCGGTCTGGGTAAACAAGCGTGTAGCGAGATTTGGCTCCGCGGTAGTGCATGTGCGGACTAAATTCAAATAAAGTTGAGGCAACCGGCATGGTCGTGGACGCTCGCACGTAAACGCCTCTTTCATTGGGGGGTATCGTGAAATCGACGTCGAATGCTGATCCGGTGACTAATTCGCGAGCCGGTTTTTCATCAGCCAGGTAGAAACCCAGCTGCGTCCTGTCAGTGGCAGCTTTTCCATTGGTGGTGTAGTGCACCTGAAAAAGTAGGATGTCACTTTTACGAAGCCTCTTGCCAGTACCGTCAGGGAATGGGACCTGTTCCATTCCCGGCACATAACCCGCAAAAAAACCACCCAAACCTCCTCTCAGGAGGAGCAATTCCAAAACATTGCCCTTGAAGACCAAACAGTGGTGCACAACAGATCGGTCCCCTGGACGAACGTCCACGGCTTTGAGCCACACGTTTCTAGGGAAAGGACTCTCGACGACGAAATATCGATAGTCAACGCTGCCCTGCGCAGGAATGCGCTGAAGGGGGATAGAAACAATATGATCGGGTGGCCCCATGGGCCAATCTTCAGCAACCACCTGAGAAGCTTCGGGCAATGGATCCGGTCCCTCACCCCTTGGAGTACCAGCATCAATCCAGGTGACCAGCTCGTTGACCTCTTCAACAGAAAGCGCCTTATCATTACTAAAGGCGCGATATTGGGGTTCCGCATGCCAAGGAGGCATTTCCCCCGCAAGCACGGCTGACTTGATCAAACCGGAAAATTCTTCGATGACTGCATGCGAATCCATTGACCACGGAGCTATGTTCCCTTCTGAATGACAGGGAACACAGTTCTGAATCAGCAAAGGTGCAATCTCGTTGGCGTAGGAGGGTGTTTTAATATCTTCAACGCCATTGGCGGTGCCAAAAGGCTTTAGGTGGCTGACAACGGGTTCTTTTCCTTGCATGAAGGCATGCACGGCATCGGACAGAGAAGAGATAACATGCTCCCCTTCCCCCAGAGAGGTTCGAATTTCAAGAGGACCGCGATAAACCATGGACCATTGACGTGGGTCGACCAGAATGGCCTCGGGCGCTTCATGGGAACCCAGCCCGCGGGTGACTCCCTGGTGCGTATCCAGAAGAATCGGCATACTTTCGGATTGATTGGGGTACCTGTCTTGAAGGACCTCTCGGTTGGCAGCGTCGGCCAAGACGATATGCCAGGTGAGCAAAGCATCCTCTCCATATTGCTCCTGAAGTGGAAGAAGCAGTTCATTGCTGGTAGAAATCCCATCGAAATCCGCGCCTCCCAGCACAAGAACAATGCCCTTAGCAGGCCAGTTGTAATAGAGTTCGTGGGCTTCACCTTGCAAGTCAAGCAGTCGAAAGTTGCTCACTTCTCGAGGACCTTGAGCGAGCAATTTTCTCAGACGAAAATAGCGCTGGCTACTAGTACCACAAATCGGATCGACAAATTGCACGGGTTTGGAGGTGTTGCCTCGGAATTGCATAAAAGGCTCCCATTCCTCTCCCTCCATGAGCTCGGCCTGACTTTCGAGGACATAGACCTCATCCGTAGAGGTATTCAGGTCCAATCGAACAGTGGAGCCCAAGGGGGAAATAAACACCTGTTCCTGCTGTGCCAAACCACTGATCAGGGCAGAGATCGCAAAGAATACCAACGCTAGGATGCGAAAGAGGTGATCAGCTCCTCTCAGACTGCTAGGATACGAAATGGGACGCTTGTCAAACACAGCTAAAACCTAGCCTGCATTGGTTGCGGAGGCAAGAACCCTGAAGGGCATGCCCCATGTGGATGGAGTAGATTCCCTGGAACGAACGACAACCCATCCGTCACATGTCAGCTCACCAAAGAATTCGGGCACGATACACACTTCCTTCTCCTGGCTTGGCGAGCCGGCGTCCTGCCGTGACCCAAGTTTCATCTTCGGATACGTGGCAGACCCCGAAGTTCCCGAATCCGTCCTTGAGTTTGGGAAGCACCTCACGCTCGGTCGACTTTATTAATTGCAGGGTCGTGGAATCCACTCTCGACATCATTAGGGGTGAGCGGTGCCTAAAGATATCATCGTTATCTAGCCCTCGACGCGTGTAGAGTAAATAACAGGCATCAGGCAAAACCAACCAGTGTTGCTGGGTATTGTAGCTTTCCAATTCACTGCCATCGTCAAAACGCCAAACCTGAGGCTTCGAAAAATGAAGCCCATCCAAACTCCAGGCAACGTAAGGTTTGAGATCGTTGCGAAGGGTGAGCAAGTAACGACCCTGAAATAAACACAAGGAGGGTTCCACAAATCCTCGAGCCACTTCGATCGAAAGTTCATTGCCATGCTCCAAATACGAAAGAACGTTTCCATCGAATCGACACCGAGCCACCGCCGCCTTGTGTCGACTATCATTTCCCTTCCCCCCAAAATAAATGGGTAGCAATATGTCTCCATTGAGGAGGTCCACCCTTTGGGTGCATCCGGCTCGAGCAAAATGGAATTTCGGTTCGGATGGCAAGTCGAGCTTGGACCAGGGTAACCAAGCAAGATTCTGGTGATCCAATACCGAGTAAGCCACATCACTGCCACCATCGGGCAAATGTCTCTTTAGCTGGGGGTCCAACCAAAAGGTTGCTCCAGTGAGGAGCATTTTTCGTGTTTTTGAGTGCCAGGAGGGCGTTGCATCCACAAATACCTCAATCAGGCCTTGAGCATCGCCTCGACGTGCCAACGCAGAATCTTGTTGAGGCGAAGACCACTTCTTGTCGCTGCTATCCCACACCATGGTGGATAGTCCGTGATACATATGCGTACCCTCTCGATCGGTTTCCTGAAGCGTCATCACTGCCATTGGATGGTCCTGGTCATGAGGTATCATTCCGATGCGAGGATGCATCCAGAAGGACGCATCGCTCTGGGCGTTGAGGAGAACATCCACGTGAATCTCTAATTGTGCATGAAGGTCCACCTTGCAAACCCAAAGCATCATAACCACTGCGATCCAAACCAAGCGATCTAGACAGTTACCAACGGTCGCCTGTGCCTTCTTTAGATCCCTCCATCCATTTTGTTGAAGTTCCATCATCAGCACATGTGAAAGGGATGATTTCATATGATTCGAAAGCCCAATGTAGGCCATTAGATTCTTAATGTTTACCCTTAATAACTGGTAGGAAATTTAAGTAAAAGCACCACAGGTAGTTCGCCTGTGGTGCCTTTACTCTAAGTCATTTGGCAACATGGTGATTCAAGAGAATCATCACAGCCAAGGTTGCGCTAAGGTTGAAGCTTGTAGAAGCCCTGCTTGCCTATCGGAGCCGTGTAAGGACTTTGGGCTCCGATAACTTCGGTGAAAGGCTGGCCGATCTCTTCGGTGAAGAACAGTCGGAACCCTCCTTCCCAACTCAGCTCAATATTGGCTGCGTTGGCCACACTAAGATTGAGCTTGGGAAGCTCCACAGGCCCCGCAAACTGCACCTCAAACTGTCGTGATGCACTCAAACCGTCCTGATCGACCACAATCATGTTGAAGACTCCCTTGCCTTGAGCATTTCCTTTTTGGTTGATGACCAACTGTCTGTTCACACCGCTGCCGGTGATGATAAGGTCGCCATTGGCCAGATATTGGGTTGTCCCAGTCTGGATGTAAATAAACAAGCTGGAGGCACCATCGTCCTCATCATTGATCGTGAAGGGCACAACCACCGTTTCATTGACCGCAGAGATAAACGTAGGAATAGCGCTGATGGTCGGAGGATCGTTGGATTCATCGACCATCACAGAGAAGGAGGTCTCAGTAGTCAACTGGCCATCACTCACCGAGACGGTGATGAGAGCAGAACCGAATCGCTGTGCGATCGGCGTGATCGTCAGGCTGTAAGAACCCTCTTCATCGTTAGGCGACACAAGGATTCCAAAATTTGGCAGGAGGTGAGGATTGCTGGATGTGGCCCTCACCACCAGTGCTGCTGAGCTAGTGTAGTCGTCGCTCACTGCAAAGGTCACACCTGAAAGAGAACCATCTTCGGGCACTTCCTGATTTTCAATCGATGAGACCACAGGAGCAAAGTTGATGTCATCACTTTCAAGCAACACCGAAATGGTATTCCGATCTCCCACTGTCGCCCCAGAAAGATCTGTATTGGAAACGGCAAGGGAGAAGGATATAAGCTCGTTCCCTTCCAGCAACGAATCGTCCGTGATATCGAATTTCACAAGCCTTTTGACGTCTCCATCGCCAAATTTGAGGGTTGATGTCGTCAACACATAATCCTCGGATGGCACCGCACCTCCAGCCACGACCTGTGCAGTCACCGCGAGAGTCACCTCGCCTTTGGTTCCGCCAAGACGCTCCACTAGAACAGAACCCTCTGAATCGCTTCCTTCGCTGAATCGATAGGTTGCATCAGCAAACTGGAATACACCCACCGAATCGTTGTCCAGAATTTCCACACTGGCTGTGGTTTGATCACCCAGTTTAGCACTTGAAGGTGTCCCTTCGACAAAGGCCAGGCTCAGCTGAAAAGACTCTATTTCTTCTTTGCTTTCATCATCCAAAATCAATGCGCTAGCGGGAATGGTCTGGCTGATTTCCTGGTCAGCAAATGACACCCTTATCGGCTGGCTCAAGAAATCCACGCCAGCAGCGGCGTTGGATGCAGATGCCGTGACAATCAGTTCAATAGGACCAAGATTACCATCGGTGCGCTGCACCTTGATGGCCTTTTGCCCTTTTCCTGCTTCATCGAAGATATAGGCAGCATTGGAGAAACCAAAAGTTCCCGAGCGGGCATCCAAGCCAGCAAGCGGTCCTGCGACTGCTTCACTGACCAATGCTTCAACAGCCGCTGAATCAAAATCAGCCTCAAAATCATCGACCGAATCAGCACCAGCAGCCACCGCTGAAATGCTTTCACGCACCACAGATTGTGTAACGGACTGAATACGGGAGACTTCGATTGCAGCCTCCGACACAGAACCAGCGCTTGCAACAGCCTGGGATTTGATCTGATTATTCGAAGCAACCACTTTGGCAACGCTTTGTGTGATCTCCGTTGTTACAGATGTCTGAGCCTTATCAGCTGAAGCAGAGACAATGGCCTCCAGATCATTCGCGCTTTCCAAATCCAGCGACTGCCCCGCACCGATACGTTCCGCAATAGCGGAGGTGACGGCTTGAGCTCCTAAAGCTTCCTCATCACTGATGAGACTTGAGAGCTGGACAATGGTATCTTGCACAGCCGCCGCAGCTTGGATGACGGCAACCGCCTCAACGTTTTCATCGCTTGCCTCGTTAATCATGTCGAAGTTCAGCAAGTCCAAGTTTTCATTCAATCCAAGCGATTGACTGACCTGTGCAGCCGCTTGCTGTTCATTAAGATTTCCCTGACTTGCAAGGAGTGCACTTACCAAGGTGGTCAATGGATTCAAAACCGTCGCTGTTGGTGGAGCCGTGAGTGGATTTTCCAACTTGAGACCAGTAGCGGTGTCGATACCACCAAGGGCTACCAATTGCCCATCCTTGGAGTCCACCACGCCATCACCATTCTGGTCGTATTGACTCACAGGCAAATTCAGCTGATAGGCACCCTGCTTGTCCGTGGTGGTGCTAGGCTCGCTATCATCCATCACTCCATTTGCATTCATATCGAAGAAAACACTCGCACCAGAAACCAACCCATCGGAAACGACACCCAGATGACTTGCTTCATCATCTCGAACGGTGATTTGGACGGTCGTCAACTCCTTGTAGAGGGATCGCACGTTCAGTGTGATTGCTTCATCTCCGTTCACCAACTCGTCGTCCAAGGCAGTGACAGTAAATCTCACCTCCGTGTCACCCTCAGCGACAGAAAGAATGGAATCGGATAGTTGAATGCGACTGTTGAGGCTTGCGTCAACAAACAAGAAGACGCGCTGCAAAGTTGGTTGAGTCAGGTTCACGACGATTGTCGAAGAACCACTGTTTTCACGGATCATACCTTGTGAGACCACTACACTGTGGATGCCAAGACCATCTCCAACAGTCACCGTTCTGGATACTTGTGACTGATTTCCTGAGGCATCCGTCGCTGAGTATGTCAGCACGTAATCACCCACGGAACTGACATCGACTTCGTCACCGCTGATGGAGACAGCAACCTCACCATCCAGGGCATCTAAAGCGGAAGCACCAGGGTCCTCGAAAACTGCATTGATGAATTGCAGATAGGAAGCACCTCCGTTCAATGTGATGGCCGGTGGCGCTGTATCAACCACCTGAACGGTGCGTTCAACTGTGGACTGATTACCTACTGAGTCGGTTGCAACATAGGAGAGGGTGTAATCACCAAGAACCGTGACGTCAACGGTTCCCACAAAAGTCACATCCACCGTTCCGTCGACATCATCGGTAGCAATCGCCCCCAATTCCGTGTAGGCCGTCATCGCCTCATGTGTAAGGTTGGCTCCACCGTTAAGGGTGATAACCGGTGCAATGACATCCGGGCGAACGACATCAAGACCGCCATAGGAAGCTCCAAATCCGCTGGCCGATGCCTCCACATAAACCAATGCGTTGGATTCACTATCTCCCAAAGCTCCTCCTGCAACAAGGTCAGGTGCATCACCAAGGAATCGGATCCAATCTAAAGCCTCACATTGAGCGAAGAGTCCATCTCCCAAAGAGTCGATGGCCGCAGGCAGGGTTATCTCCGTAAGTAAAACACAACCTGCGAAAGCGCCGTCACCAATCGTGCTGATGCCTTCTGGCAGCAGGACACTCACAACTTGCGAACACCCGGCAAAGGCCCCTTCACCAATCCCCGTGACAGGCTTTCCATCCCACACAGCTGGGACCTCCACTCCTCCAGAGGCACTGACATCGCAACTAATAAGTGACAGGCCATCATTCGTTGAATTGATGGCGAAGGTGAGTA
>CACEMW010000007.1:0-63120 GCA_902560705.1 uncultured Verrucomicrobiota bacterium | reverse complement strand
GGAAGACAGGTTGAAAGGTTTGCAATCGAGCCTATTTGGGCCATGGTGGAATGGTGATGAGGAATGAAGACAAGAAAAAGGACATGCCCAGTCCCGAAGAATTTCAGAAGCAACTTTCTGATTTCATGAAGGAGCATTTTTCAGGGTTCCCTCTTTCAGGATTTGGCCCTGCGGGAAAAAATCAATCCAGTGCTGCCCCTCCAGAAGAAAGCAAGGAACGCAGTATTGAAGATCTGAAGTCCTTTGAGTATCGGCCCAAGGATGTCAAAGCCTATCTGGATCGCTTCGTCATCAAGCAGGATGAGGCCAAAAAAGTCCTCAGCGTGGCACTATGCGACCACTACCACCATGTCCGACTGGCTCTGGAGGGCAATGAAGCCCCCAACTATGCCAAGCAGAACATTATTCTCATAGGCCCGACAGGGGTGGGAAAAACCTACCTCATCCGCAGTGTGGCCGACTTGATCGGCGTGCCCTTCGTGAAGGCTGATGCGACTAAATTTTCCGAGACTGGCTATGTCGGTTCCGATGTGGAGGACCTGGTGCGAGAACTTTATCGTCGATCGGACAATGACGTTCAGCGGGCACAGTTCGGCATCGTTTACCTGGACGAGGTCGACAAAATTGCCATGGCGCGCAACGAGGCAGGTTCGCGCGACGTCAGCGGACGGGGGGTCCAAACCAACCTGCTCAAGCTCATGGAAGAAACTGACGTGTCCATTCGCTCGCCTCAGGACATGGCGAGCCAGATCCAGGCCATGATGGAAGCGCAACGTGGCAAGAAGTCCTCCTCCTCCATCAACACAAAGCATATTCTATTCATCGTCAGCGGAGCCTTCGATGGCCTCGAATCCATCATCCAGCGGCGGATCAACGAGGCCACCATCGGCTTTGCCGCTTCGCGAAAGGAAAGCCTGGATGAAGATGCCATCTTGGCATCCGTTCAAACCAAGGATCTCATTGAATACGGATTTGAGCCAGAATTTGTGGGTCGGCTTCCCGTCCGGGTGGTTTGCCACTCCCTGGGCCAGGATGACCTCTATCACATTTTGCAGGGTTCTGAGGGGAGCATCATTCGTCAGTATGAGCAGGACTTCGCTGCCTACGGCATCGATGTACTCTACAAGACCGACGGTTTGAAACGAATTGCTGCAATGGCAGCCAAGGAAAAGACCGGAGCACGAGGGCTGATGACAGTGTGTGAACGGATTTTCCGACATTTCAAATACGAACTGCCTAGCTCGGAAGTGAAACGATTCGAGGTCAATCAAGCGGTGGTGGATGCCCCCTTGGAGGAACTAAAAAAGTTACTGGCGACTCAGTCCGAACGAGCCCGAGAGATGAGCTTGGACATTCTCCGGGAAATCACGACGCGATTTCATGATTCCCACGGCATCGCACTGGCGTTGGAGCCCGAGGCATGCGACCATTTGATCGAACTGGCATTGTCCAAATCGCTTTCAGTTCGTGAGATCTGGCAGGATCGCTTCAAGGACTATCAGTTCGGATTGAAGCTCATCGCTAAAAACACCGGGCAGAGACGGTTTGTCATTGACCGTGAGGCTGCCGAAAACCCTGACAAACAGCTCAGTGATTGGGTGGTGGCCAGTTACCGTGATCAGGAGGCTTCCGCTGATCATCCAACACCCGAGCCTATGCCAGATTCGCCTCAAGGGGATGCCCTACCTCCCAAAACGCCTTGATGTTACGTGAGGCCTGCCACAGGGCAAGACAGCCGCTGGCAGTGGTGGGGTCATTGAGAAAAACGGCACCCGACACCAACCGACCTCGCTCATCCGTGACCACAGGCAAGTCCTTTTCGATAGACCGACTCCACGCATCGAAGGAACCATGTCCATGACGTTCCAAATCGCGCTGGTTGAGGATTTGCAAGTATCCAGCTGAACCCGGTGCATGGTGGCGGCCCACTTCAATGGACAATCTACCCATGGTATAGCGCGGATTGATTTCAATCACCGGCTTGAGTCGAGGCCGACCATCGCCACCTCGGAAAATGGCCGCATCCACTCCAACCGGCCCGAGGTAGCCAGCTTGTTTCAAATGTGGGAACAAAAATTCTTTCAGGTCATGGAAAAGGCGTCTCAATCTTTCGGGCTCTCCCTCATGGGCAAACTTGGCAAGCTCTTTGGGCATGGCTCGCATAAACCAAGGCATCCAAAGACTCCCTCGGTAGTGCCCCCGATCATCCACTTTGAGGTGGCTCCATCCAATCCAGCGCATGGCACCAGGTTCGATCTGCCAATGAACGGAAAAATCCATCATGCGGTCCAACCAGGGTTCCACCAATAGTGCGCCTTCACGCCGCAAGGCGTTGGCAATCCAACCCATTTGACGCTCGCTGATTTTCGGCTCCCAGCACCGCAGCATGTTGCCGCCTGCTGAACCATACAGCGACTTGACCACCACTCGCGGATATCCTTTTTGCCGAAGGCACTCGATATGGCTCAAGACCCCGGCTTCGGAATCGCAACTCTGACCGATGGCATCTTCTGCAATCAACCATTGGCAATCGGATCTTGAACGCAAGAAGGCTCTCAGCTGATCGGCTGCCCAATCCTTTGCAAAGAGAGGGCGAATACTCTCATACCAAGCCTCTCCTACGGGTGGGCAAACCTGCGTCAGCTGAGCCATCAAGGGCTTCATCACCCGGTAACCGCAGGGCGACCACGCCCAGGGGCAAAGGGCACCCACCTTGCGGCGCCGTAGTTCCGAGGCTTCCTCCAACCCCTGTTCTGAGACGCATTCGGTTTGAGGAAGAGCAAACCCAGAATCCTTGAGTTTTGCCAGGTAAGCAATGCGCTGAGGGCGTCGGACCAGCACGACATCATCCGAACGGCATAGAAACAAAGGAAGGGTCTCCAAATCTTCTTGGATGCTTTTCTGCTGGCGATTGGGAGTGAACCCCGGACCCGCCATCATAAACTGTTCAGCATAGGGATTGAATACGTGAATCCGGGGTGTTCGCCCCTTACTTTTAGAATACACGTAGAGACGCTGGATGAAATCCGCATCCAGACCAACTTGCTGACGCGCCTTGAGATTGAAGGGCGCCGCCTTGGCCCTCTGCGGAGACATGGGAAACTCCAACTGCTTTTCATAAGCCTGCCAATCGGTGAGCTTGGGGTCCTTCCAGCGACGAAACCACTTCAGTCCGTATCCCACGTGTGTCAGCTCATCGCGGTAGATCTTCTCCATCAAAGCTTGCGAAGCTCGGTCTCCAATGAGACCAAAGCGTTGAGCAAAATAAGCCGAAAAATCCAGATTGGCTTGTTCGAAGGTGAGTGAAAGGCGGCTGACATAGTCCATGGGGGTCGACATGGGTGCAATCATCTTCCAGAAGTAACCGTTAACTGGAAATTGCCCAAACACCATGCCCATGTCAGCAAGCCGACGGACATACATCCGCGTATGCTCCTGCTCATCTTTGAGCGTTTTAAGAATCCCGCGGCGGAAAGCCTTGGGTGCTTCTGGGAATTTCAAAAGAACCAAGGCCATCAGTTCGGTTGCCAGAAGTTCATGGTTGGCAAAAAAATGAAGCACCCTCCCTCGAGTTTCATCCTTTTCCAGAGTATGCAGGGCGGGAAACGAGCTGTCGCCCTGATGATCCTTGAATTGCAGAACCTGGTTTCGTTCAGGACTCAGATCGTGAAGTACGGGCTTTCCCGGGTTTTCGTCCGTCACCTTGTCGGGACACGTCAATTTGACCTCCAGATCGGGATGCAGCAAGATGCGCTCTGCCAAGGCTCTCAATTCCATAAGCCGTCCTTTGGATACATCAGGTCATCAAAAGGCGGGCACCAGCCACCGCCGAAAAAAGGTAGAGCAAGCATTCAAAAGCCTTCTGCGGGATACGATCGATCAGTCGTTTACCCAAATAAATGCCAGCGAAGATACCCGGAAGCAAGGTCAAGTCCAGCAAGAGGGAGTGGGTATGAATGATTTGAAGATCCGTCATGAAAGGTAATTTGATCACATTGATAAGAAGAAAGCATCGTGCCCCAATTCCAAGAAAACGCTCCTTGGGCATTTGATGCACCAAAGCATAGATGGCGTAGACAGGGCCTGCAGCGTTGGCCAGCATGGTCGACACCCCGATAACCCATCCGGAGATCCAACGGAACCAGGTGGAATCAGGTAATCGCTTGAGGAAGGCCTGTTGATAGGTGCGAACAATCTGAAGACCTAACATGAGGAGAATGATCCAACCGATGGACCGTCGGGCCATGAGATTGTCCATCGCCGAAAGTACCCCATAGCCCACAAGGATCCCCATGCAGCTGGGCAGAAGAATAGGCCAGACCTGAGACCATTTGGCGTAACGCCTGAACATGGGATACACCGTCACGTCGCACACAATCAGAAGCGGAAGGATCAGTCCCACCGATTCCTTGGCACCGAAAAGCTCAGCCATGATGAGGACATTCACCAAGGCAAGACCTGGAAACCCTGTCTTGGAGAAACCAAGACTGAAGGCCCCCAGCAATGCCAGAGACCAATGGGACCAGCTAAGTGTCGACAACTCCATAAAGATCCATGCCGCAGGCCTAGATGTGACGTGAATCACCGTGATCTTTTTCGGTGTAGCCGCTCTCCTGACGCTGGAAGTTCACTTCATTCTTCTTCACGTAAGCGGCATAAACATCATCCGCACTCATCCCCAGCACCTGGGCAAGACTGATGAGGAAGTGAAACAGGTCCACGACTTCCACGCGGGCATTCTGCTCATCAAAAGTCTGATATTTGGCCCACCACTTCCAAGGAACACTGTCGGTCAATTCAGCCAATTCCTGCCCCATGGCGCGGGCGTAGTTGAGCACCCATTGCGTTTTCTCTGCCTCGTCCATCGACTCAGTTTCTACACCGATGCGCTGATTCAAGGCTTTTTGCATGTCAAAGAGGGCTCGCAGTTGATCCTTATCCATCTCTCCACCATACGATCGGTGCCCGAGTCATGACAATGGCAAATCCCCAACGGCAATCCACGTTCATGAATGCCCCTCAGGGTCACCAAGCTGCTTTTTCGCTGGGAAAGTCTCTGACCATGAGGTATGTCCAGACGCATGCTCGCACGACGCGTCATCCCCTGCCTCGATGTCCATGGCGGCCAAGTCACTCGAGGCGTTCAATTTGGCAGAGCCGAAGCAGGAGAACTGAGAAATGTCGGAAATCCTGTGGAACTGGCCATGCGCTACAATGAACAAGGGGCCGATGAAATGGTTTTCTTCGACATCACCGCCAGTGCACATGCCCGGGCATCCATGGCGGATGTGATTCGACGGGCGGCAGACTGTTGCTTCATGCCATTGACCGTGGGAGGGGGGATTCGAACCGTTGAGGACATGTCCATCATGCTTAAAGCCGGTGCGGACAAAATCAGCATCAACTCGGCTGCCATTGCCACGCCCGATTTGATTCACCAAGGCGCTAAAAAATTTGGCAGTCAATGCATTGTGGTTTCCATTGACGCCAAAAAGGTCGAAACCGATCACTGGGAGGTTTTTTCCCACGGAGGACGCAAGGGGACCCAGATGGAGGCGCTGGACTGGGCCATTCGAGCAGTGGAACTAGGTGCTGGAGAAATTGTTCTAAACAGCATCGATGCCGATGGCACCAAGGCAGGCTACGATCTTGAAATCACCCGTCGCATCAGCGAGGCCACTTCGGTTCCGGTAGTCGCCAGCGGGGGCGCAGGAAATCTGGATCACATGGCAGAAGTTCTGGAGCATGGAAAAGCCGACGCGGTATTAGCAGCCAGCATCTTTCACTTTGGAGAATTCACTGTGGAGGAGGTCAAGCAGCATCTGCGCCAAAAAGGGATCCCGGTGCGATTAATGGCATCGGTTGCCTGAAACAGGTATAGAGCACTATCCTACAGGCCGAGCTGTTCTCTCAAAAAGAGGGGGCGATCGGTGGTGATGCCATCCACTCCCGCTTTCATGACACGACGAGCATCTGCTATCTCATTGACCGTATAAACGTGCACTTCCAGCCCTTTCTCATGAGCTGCAGCCACAAACTGACCTGAGACAGGGCCACTGTGAGACACATCCACTCCATCCACCTTAGCTTCTAGGGCACGCTCCAGAACCTCCGCGGCACCGGGCTCCCATATTCCGGAAGTTTTGTCCTGTTTGAACCCTGAGAGCCAATAGCACGCAGAGGAAGGAAAAATCAGCTTGGTCTGGCGGATCGTTTCCCAATCAAAGGCAATAAAAACGGTTTGCTGAGCCAAAAGCCCTGAATCATGGACCACTTGCTTGAGGTAAGGAAGCACTTCCTTGGGACACTTGATTTCAATAAAGATCTGCTTGTCATCAGGTATATGCTTGAGCACTTCCTCGAGCAATGGCAAGGGTTCCCCTTTGTAGTCTGGGCTTTTCCAGGATCCCACATCGAGATCTTTCAAGGAAGCATAGTCGTTGGCAGCGATCGATAAATCCACACCCGCAGTCCGCTTGGTGGATTTATCGTGGATGACCACAATCTGATGGTCCCGCGTCATATGAATGTCCACTTCGGTGGCATCCGCGCGCTTGGTCCAGGCCAGTTTGACCGAGGCTACGGTATTCTCAGGCGCCTCGTAGGAGGCGCCACGATGCGCTATCAGAAGGGGGGCCTCCGTAGCCTTGGATTGTGCGTGGACCATCATCGTTATCAAAAGCATCCAGAGTAGCCCCACCCTGGACCCGCTTTGCCAAAGATCCTGAATGAGAAATCGGGGGAATGAACTTTTTGCAGGCATGCTGAGGTTGATCATCCTTCAAGCTGCTCGATTCATCAATCCCTTTGATGCTTTCTTCGCTCACCACCACTGAGGCCCAAAAATTCCATTTATACCACGGCTAGGGCAATTTTTTGATGAGGCCATGCTTCTGTGTTAGATTGAGAGGTTCTGTAATTTTGAGGATTTCATCATGCTCTCAATGCTAGCTGCTGCCAATCAAATCGAGTTTGTTTACGTCTGGAGCGAAGCTCGTCCGGAGGGTAAAGCCATCATCATCGTGCTGGTGCTCTTTTCCATCTTTGCCTGGTCGGTGATGGCCTCAAAAGCAATTCAAATTCGGCGAGCAAGAAAGCTCAACGCAGCCTTCGATCAGGCGTTTCGCGAACAAGAAAATTTGACCGAACTCTACCACCGCAAGATCCCAGTCGATGGCTGCCCCCTGTTTAGCATTTATGAGATGGGAAATCATGAACTGGCGATCTGTCAAAAGCGCCATGAAAGCAAAGGTGGGCCCGCACAGATGATTTCCCTCAAATCCATGGAGCATGTTAAGAGGGCCCTTGAGCGAGGCGTGGCACAGGAAGCCCTGAGATTGGAATCTGGGCTGATATTGCTTGCCATTGCGGTCAGCGGTGCTCCCTTTCTCGGCCTCCTTGGAACAGTTTGGGGGGTCATGAGCGCCTTTGCTCAAGTGGCAAGTCAACAAAACGCGCAATTGACGACCATTGCCCCCGGCGTGGCTGGGGCTCTGGTCACCACCGTCGCTGGCCTCCTTGTCGCAATTCCATCGATGTTTGGCTACAACTGGCTGGTGCACAACATGCGGGTATTAAGCGTCGAGATGGACAACTTTGCTCAGGAATTGGCGTCCAAAATCGAAACAGACTTCATTCCCGAAGATGACTGAGACCACCTCCAGCAGCCTGCAAGCACTTTTATTGACTTCACTTGGCAGCCATCAATGAGACGCCATTCCCAAAAGACCGCCTTGGTGACACTGAGTGATATCAACATCACTCCGCTTCTCGATTTGGCTTTTGTACTGTTGATCATCTTCATGATCACCACCCCGCTGATGGAACAAGGCCTGCGCCTAGAATTGCCCAAAAGCCAGGTGACCGATACGTCGCCAGAAAAAAACGATCTGAAAATGGTGGAAGTCGATCCTTCAGGAAATTATTTTCTGGAAACGCAGCCTGTTTCGCTTTCGACTTTGCAGGAGGCACTGGCTGCCGCATTCGAGCAAAACCCAGACCTGGTTTTGGTCATTCGAGGAGATCTTGGAGCCACTTGGGGCAATATCTATGCTGTTCTGGATGGGGCCAAGAAACTGGGCATGCAGAATATTTACTTTCGACACGAAATGAAGAATCCCTGATGGAGCCATTGCAAAAAAAATACCTGCTTGCTTCCAGTGGCCTGCACCTGTTGCTTTTGACCCTTCTGTTATTTGGTTCTGGTTTCCTGCCAGACCGAAAAGAGGAGGATCCGTTGATCCCCTTTCGAATGATGCCTACATCGGTGCTGGAATCGCTGATGAATGATCCGTCCGATGTCGCAAGCCCCCAGCCTGAGCCTAAGCCTAAGCCTAAGCCTAAGCCTGAGCCTAAGCCTGAGCCTAAGCCTGAGCCTAAGCCCGTGATCAAAATTAACACCCATACCAAGAAAAACCCGCGGCGAACGTCGGCTCCTGCGAATCAACGGACCATGCCCAGGCAACAGGCAAGCCGGCCAACCGTTGCCCTGAATCAGGAAACTCTCAAAGTAGGGCAAGGGAGCCCAGTCCAAGGCATACAAACAGTCACCGGCAGCATGCGCGGGAATTACGCGCGAACGGTGCAAGCTGCCTATGACAAACGATGGATTCAACCTTCAGGCCTTTCAGATCGCCAGTTGCGAGTCCAGGTGGAGGTTATCATCGCACTGAATGGGTCCGTTCAATCAGCCAGAATCCTCAAGGTCTCCGGCAATCGTGTGCTCGATCAATCCATCCAAGCACTTCTGGATCGAGTCAAAAAGATGCAAGAAAGGCCTCCCAGTGGCTCTTCAATAGACGATCGTACCGTCGTGCTAAATTTCAACATCAAATAAGATCGCTCATGAAAGGTAAGCGAAAACGATTCCACGGGCTCAAGGGCCCATCACCTCTTCCTTCGATAATGCTTCTCCTCGCCTGCCTCTGCGGCCAATTTGCAGGGTCAGTATTCCTCCAAGCTGCGGAGGAGCTGGACATCGACCGCTACCGACAGGGAGAGCGGGTCCCCATCCATCTTGGTGGATTTGAATCCACCACCCTAGGGGCGCTCAAATTCGACTTGGAAATCCAAGGGTTTGAGTCGGCTACCGCAGAAGAAGCCGTGTTCAGCTTGACCGGGAGCCAGCGGGGAAACGAGGTGCGTGTGCGACTGGCCGATGCCCAAGGTGGGGCCAGTGTTTTCTATCGAGGGTATGCCGGCACCGCAGGAAGGGATCAAGCCCACACCATTGCCGATGATGTGGTGCAGGCGGTTTTTGGCAACCCTGGCATTTCAAAAACCATGATTGCCTTTCGAGGCAAGACCGCCGGCGTCTGGGAAATCTATGTCTCAGACTATGACGGTTACGACGCCAGCCAAGTCACAAGCGACCGATCCCATGTTGCAGCCCCGACATGGATTCCAGGGAATCTCGGTCTCTACTATACTTCTTACAAAGTTGGGAGCCCCAACATTGTATCCCACGATTTGCGCTCTGGTAGCCGCAAGCGCATCACCCGAAACAGTGGCCTCAATACAAGCGCTGCCCTTTCCCCAGATGGTGCCCGTATCGCGATGATCCTGAGCAAATCGGGGAGCCCTGACCTTTATGTGGCCCGAAAAGACGGTTCAGGAGAAATCCGACTTACCCGTTCAAAAGAAGAAGAGGCTTGTCCTACCTGGTCTCAGGATGGACAAAAGTTATGTTTCACCTCATCCGCGCGAGGAGGGGTTCGCCTTTACACCATAGCCGCTTCAGGCGGCACCCCACAGCGCCTTTCCACCGGCTCGGTCAGTGGCATGATTACCGAACCTGATTGGTCGCCGGATGGGAAGTGGATTGCCTTTACCAGCATGACTGGAGGAGTCGGCTACATCTGCGTGGTGCCTGCTGCAGGCGGGCAGGCTGAAGTGCTGACTCATGGGGAGGATCCATGCTGGGCACCCAACTCCAGAAACCTTGTCTTCATGCGAGAGAAAAAAGGGCGCAAGACATTGTCTTTGCTTGACGTTCCAACCAAACACGTCAAGGATGTTTTTCAAACCGCTACAGAGCAATCGCAGCCCAGCTGGGCGAGATAAAGTGATGCGCACATTAAAAACATCGAGTTTATGAATTGGCCGACCCTGATTATCAGAGCAGCTTTGGTTGTCACCCTAGCCACCCTCGCCGTTGGATGTAAGAAGGGAAACAAGAGCCTCACCCCGATCCCTGGAAGCGGAGATTCCTACGCAGGAGGCAATAATAGCGCTGCAGGCAACATGATGCAGGGAGATGGGCTGGGATCCGGAGACAGCCTCAACAGTGGCAACTTCCCCAATGGCAACGACCTGGAAGGTGGAGGCTACGGATTGCCCGACGATCCCAATCGGTTTGCAGGAAAGGATGAGACCAAACTGGATGCTGAAACCGTCTACTTCGAATTCGATCGCTACACGGTCAACGCCTCAGAACTCCCCAAGATCAAGCAAGTAGCTTCCATGCTTAAAGGGGAAGCAGCCGCACTCCTGAGAGTAGAAGGTCATTGCGACGAACGAGGGACTGAAGAATACAACCGCTCTCTGGGTGAGCGACGCGCACTTTCCATTCGAGATATGCTGGTTGGAGAAGGGATCTCACCAGATCGTATCACCACAGAGAGCTGGGGCGAAGATCGTCCCGCCGTTGAAGGTGATGGCGAGGCTGCCCACAGTAAAAACAGACGAGGCGAGTTCGTGATATTGCGCTAGAATCTTTTCACCATGGCTCAGAGAGAAGGGCAAACCGCTGTTTGGAAGGTCACCCACTCGATGATTCCCTGTAAAAACGAAGTTCAGAAGTCCTTGTAACAAACAAATTCATTCTTAATTAGATTTCATATGTCGTACCTCAAGAGTCAGTTAGCCCTCATCGGTGGCCTTCAGGGCCCAGAATTGATCCTCATTCTGGTGGTGATTCTTATTTTCTTTGGCGCTAAAAAACTTCCTGAGTTAGCCAAAGGACTGGGTCAGGGTATCAAGGAGTTCAAGAAAGCGACCAAGGATGTTCAACAAGACCTCCACCAAGCCATGGAGGAAGATGTTGCCACATCCATGCCCCCTCGAAAAGTGAGCGATTCACAGCCTTCAGCCACTGATCTCGCTTCTCACCCCGAAAGTGAGGCCTCTGCGGCTCCTGCAAAGAGTAACCAAGCTGAGGGTTAAGATTTCCCACACAAGCGTCGATTTACCTACCCCCTGGGGTCAACGACCGCTAATGAGCCCATGGCATGAGTGAAGCCAAACCTCCTGAAGAGGAAATCATTGTCGATCAGGAGTGGGACGAGGAAGATGGCGGCCCCGTCAAAACCTTCCTGGAACACCTAGAAGATCTCCGATGGACACTCATCAAGTGCATGAGTGCGGTCATCATCAGTATGGTGGTCTGCTTTTCGATGATGGACAACATCATCTCGATTCTGACAGCTCCTCTCCGGGATGCTGAGGAGCTTCGCCTTTCCAGCAAACAACAGGTTGGACTTTTCTTCGAAGGGGTTCGGCTGGGTAATGTCTCAGTCAATGCCATCGGGGAAAGGTATGGCATTGAGCCTGAGGCAACCAAGGCCATCCAAAGCATTCAGCTCAAACCCGTGCTCATTGGCACCAATCGCGTGATCAGCCTGGAAACGAGCACCGAGCATCCCCTTAATAGCCTGGAGCACCGTCTCAAGAATTACAAACCGGTCGACGGATTCCTGGTCGCCTTTCAGTTGATGCTTTACGGGGGCCTGGTCATCGCAGCACCGTTTGTCATCTTCTTTGTGGGTCAGTTTGTTCTTCCAGCACTCAAGATCCACGAAAAAAAATTCCTCTACCAAACAACGGGGTTTGGGGCGGGGCTTTTCATGCTGGGCATTTTCTTTTGCTATTTCATCATGATGAAGATTGCCATTGTGGCACTGGTTCAATTTTCCAACTGGTTGGGATTTTCGGCGGATGAATGGAACGCACGCGATTACATGACCTTCGTCATCAAGTTCATGCTGGCCATGGGCATTAGCTTTCAGCTGCCTGTCGTGCTTCTGACCATGGTCAAAATTGGCTTCTTGGATGCTCTGAAACTGAGTCAATTTCGACCTTATTGGGTGGTGATCAACCTCACTTTGTGTGCCTTTCTTACCCCAACTGGTGATCCCTTCACATTGACCTTGATGGCCATTCCTCTTCAACTCCTCTACGAGTTAAGTTTGCTGATTGCAAAAGTTTGGGCGAAGAAAGAGGAGAGCCAAGCCGACTCAGAGCCCGCTTAAAACAGGGAATTTCAAGCCTTTTTGGTATCAAATATGGATGACAAAAGGCTTTACAACCAAGGGTTTGCCCTTAGTGTTTTTCCAACTTTAGTGAATCATTATGTTAAGAATGCCCCAGTTCGTAACGTTGGCTAGCATCGCATTAGCGGTGGCGGTGGTAGGTTGTGCCGGTCCTGAGCAAAAACTAGGACGTGGCATGCGAAATTCATCCGAAGTGTTCCGTCTTGGGGAGCTCCGACGTAGCATGGAGCAGACAGCCATCTGGGAAAGTCCCGAGCGCTCCTACACGACTGGTCTCATCCACGGCATCAATCAGACGGCTAAGCGAACCGCCGTAGGTCTTTACGAAATTGTGACCTTCCCCATCCCAGACCACGGAGTGGGAGATTATAGCCCTGCCATGGTTTCGGATGAAGTGATCTACCCTGAAAACTACACACCCAATTTATTGTCTGACTCTACCTACGCCGCAGACAGCGCGTTGGGCTTCAGCGGGGGGGATGCATTCCCTGTGCTAGGTAGCCGATTCAGGGTCTTTGACTATTGAGAACTTTCGAATCATAAAAAGGCGCCAACGGTAAAAGTTGGCGCTTTTTTTTTGACCTACGCCAATGAATATCGAGGAAGAACGCCAAGCACCGGCTAAAATCAACTTGCTCCTGAACATATTAGGGCGAGGTGATGATGGGTATCACGAGCTTGAGTCGCTCATGATACCCATCCCGTTGTATGACATCCTGCATTTCCGTTTGGATGACTCTCTTTCGGACCTTCGTCTGTCCATTCCGCAAAGCCAACTAAATCCTGGAGCCGATAATTTGGTGATGCGCGCTGCCAAGGCATTCCTCAAAGAAACGAGGATGGATGTGGGCCTCCACATTGAACTGATCAAAAAAATCCCCATGGAAGCCGGTCTTGGTGGTGGGAGCAGCGATGCCGCCATCACACTGAAGACCTTGAATGATTGTTTTGGAAAACCTCTCAGCCAAAAGACCCTTCATACCTTGGCAAGCCAGCTGGGGTCCGATGTGCCGTTCTTTTTGGAGCAAAAGCCGATGTTGGTGAAGGGAAGAGGGGAACAGCTCCAATCGATACCGTCATTGCGGTTCCTCGACGGTGCAGGGCTCCTTTTGATCAAGCCTCCTTTTGGCGTTTCCACCGGCTGGGCCTACCAAGAGCTGGCGCGCTTTCCCAGGCAACTTCACGGGCAGGAAGGGCGCGCTCGGACGATGGCAGAGGCTCTTTCCAACCAGCCCCTTGCTGATGTGTCCGAGCATTTTTACAACAGCCTCGAATCACCTGTTCTTGAAAAATTTCCTCTTCTCAAGCTTTTCCAGGATTCACTCCGTGAATGGGGAGCCGTGGTCACGTTAATGTCGGGAAGTGGCTCCACCACGTTTGCCCTTTTTGAAAATCTCACAATCGCGCAAAAGGTCGCCAAAAAATTACCCGAACACTTTGGGGGGAACCACTGGATCAGGACGATGGAACTTTGAAATCGCGCCATCCTGCACCCTCAACTGGATGCCACTCAGCCAGAAATAGGCTTTCTCAAGAAAGGATCCCCTTGACGACCGTGGCACCTTCCACTCCCGTGAGCCTTTGGTCCAGGCCTTGGAAAGGAAAACTCAATCGTTGATGGTCGATCCCCAGTTGATGCAGGATCGTGGCGTTGAAATCGTTCACATGCACGGGATCTTTGACGATGTTGTAACTGAAGTCATCGGTTTGACCATAAGTCATCCCACCTCGAATGCCTCCACCCGCCATCCAGGTCGTAAAACATCGAGGATGATGATCCCGGCCGTATTGATCCCGCTCGATTTTTCCCTGCCCAAAGGTGGTACGTCCGAATTCTCCCCCAAAGACCACCAGGGTCTCATCGAGCAATCCACGTAATTTCAAATCCTTGATGAGCGCGCCGGCAGGTTGGTCCACATCAAAAGCCTGACCCCGGATTTTTTTAGGTAGCCCCACATGATGGTCCCACCCTCGATGAAACAACTGAACAAATCGAACATCTCGCTCGACCATGCGCCGAGCTAGGAGACAATTTCTTGCAAAAGAGCCTGTTTTGTGAACTTCAGGACCATACATGGTCAGTACATGTTCCGGTTCCTGGCTCATGTCGGTCAGCTCAGGGACACTGGCCTGCATACGAAAGGCCATCTCTTGCTGTGCGATCGTAGTCTGAATTTCCGGATCTCCCAGTTCCTTGAGGTGCTCCTGATTGAGAGCTGTCACCAGATCGAGCATCTGCCCCCTCACCTCACGACTGACCCCTTGAGGATTGGAAAGGAAAAGAACGGGATCGCCTTCGGGTTGCAAGGACACGCCCTGATGCTTGGAGGGCAAGAATCCGGAACCCCATAAACGGCTATAAAGAGCCTGAACGTTCCCCGTGCCCCCTGTCCAAAAAGCCGAGTTGAGAACCATAAAATCAGGCAAATTTCGATTCAGGCTTCCGAGCCCATAGCTCAACCAGGACCCCAGACTCGCCTTGCCCGGTATTTGGGACCCGGTGCAAAACATCGTTTTGGCAGGGTCATGATTGATGGCATCGGTATGGGTCGATTTGATGATGCAAAGATCATCCACAACTTCGGAAAGATGCGGCAGCAATTCGCACATGAAAATGCCGTTTTGGCCCTTGGGGGTAAATTGGAACATCGATGGAGCCACGATTTGCTCCTTGCCCCGCGTCATGGCAGTGACACGCTGTCCGTTACTCACAGATGGAGGTAGTGGCTGATTGAATTGCTTGTGAAGATCGGGCTTGAAATCAAACAGGTCCAATTGACTGGGAGCACCCGCCATGAACAAAAAGATCACACGCTTGGCCCTTGGGGTATGGTGAGTGGGCAAACCTCTGGAGGCCTCTTGACCATGGATCAAGTGCCCCAACACTGAACTTCCCAAACCCATGGCACTCCACTTGAGAAAACTTCGCCGGGTCTGAAGCTGTTGCCATTGAACCGTCGGGCTCATGGATCCCCATTCAGGGATGGAAGGTTGGGACGGTGATGCTTTCATCATTTTTAGGATTTATTGTCGATGGCGCACCCAATCCAGGTTGAAAAGAGAATGAACCACCATGGTCCAAGCCGCCATTTCACTCGTTTGCTCACTACCAACCATGCCCCCTGAGAAGGGCTCTATCAACTTCCCAGCAGCCTCGGGATCATCCTGGTAGAAACGGCGAAAAGATCCAAGAGCATCGGTAAGTAAGCGCTGCTCACGGATCTTGAGGAGCTGAGAAGTCACTTGCTCATAGGCACGAGCCAGGCGAAGTTCATCCGATTGGCCTTCCGGTTCAAGCAGTTGGCTGGCCATGTGAAAAGCAGCCCTGAAAAACTCAGGTTCATTCATCATCATCAACGCTTGAAGGGGAGTGTTGGTACGCTCCCGGCGAGCCACACATGCCTCTCGACTTGGGGCATCAAAAAGGCTCATTTGGGGCGGCGGCTGAGCACGCTTCCAGAAAGTGTAAAGACTCCTTCGATACTTCCCCCCCCCCTGATCGGGTTCGTAAACCTTGGGGTAGGAAAAGGGCATGGCCACAATTTCCCAAAGTTTGGCAGGCTGGGGTGGCTTGACGCTCTTACCACCCATGACGGGGTTGAGCAATTCGCTGATCTCGAAAATCTGATCTCGAATCATTTCGGAGTCCATGCGGTATCGGGATCCTCGCCCCAACCACCTGTTTGCCGGATCGATGTCCCGCTGGTGGGGCGACACACCAGAACTCTGGCGATAGGTCTTGGACATCACCAGTTGCTTCATCAGGCGCTTAAGATTCCAATTCGATTCGATGAAGTCCCGCGCAAGGTAATCGAGCAATTCGGGATGGCTGGGGCGTTCTCCCTGCAAACCGAAATCTTCTGAAGTCTTGACCAGACCCATCCCAAAGCACTGCTGCCAGAAGCGGTTGACCGCGACTCGTGCGGTCAGAGGGTGATCAGAGCGCACCATCCATTGCGCCAGGTCCAGACGCGAAGGCGTCTCACCCTTTTTTGGCATGGCAGGGAGAAAGGAAGGTGTGTCTCGCATGACCTCATCACCGTATTGGTCGTAAACCCCACGCTTCAGAATGAAGGCTGGCCGCACCTCATCACGCTCCTTCATGACCATGGCAGCGGGAACCTGCATCATGAGGGCATCTCGGCGCTTTTGCTGGTCCTGAATGGCTTTTTCCAAAGTCTTCAAGTTTTCTGCTTGAGGTGATGACTCTTTGCCTGCCACAGCTTCCTTGAGTTTTTTGCTTTCCTCTCTGAGCTCACTGAGGGCGGCATCCAATTGATTTAAATCGTGTCGCTGAGAAGCGTTTGGCAAATCGATATAGGGGGCTTGAAGCCCTCTTTTGAAATCCAAACCGCTACGCCCGCCTGTTTCAGGCTTCCCATCAAAATTATTGAAGAAGGCAAATAACTGGTAAAAATCTTTGGTGGTGATGGGGTCAAACTTGTGGTCATGACAACTGGCACATTGGACCGTCAAGCCCATGAAGGCCGTTCCCACGGCTGTCACACGATCGACGACGTTTCGGGTATAACTTTCTTCGGGCAGGGCTGTCCCTACATCGATAATGAGGTGCAGCCGATTGAACCCCGAAGCAATCATCTGATCCTGAGTTGGGCTAGGAAAGAGATCTCCTGCAAGCTGATGGGAGATGAAGGCATCAAAAGGAAGATTCTCATTGAAAGCCCTGATGACCCAGTCACGGTAAGGCGTCATATCGCGGTAATGGTCATGGTGAAGCCCGTTGGTATCGGCAAAGCGGACAAGATCCAACCAGTATTTGGCCATGTGCTCTCCATATTGAGGACTGTTCAAAAACCGATCCACAGCCTCTTCATACCGGGTCTCCGAAGGGTCCTTGGCAAAGCGGGTCAGCACCTCCACCGAAGGGGGCAATCCGGTCAAATCAAAACTTAGTCGACGCAACAAGGTACGTGGATCAGCAGGAGGGGAAGCCTCCATGCCGTTTTCTTCCAACCTTTTCATCACCCATCGATCGATCGGGTGCTTCATCCACTCGGGATTGGAAACTTCAGGAATTGGGCGCTTGATGGGTGCTGCAAAAGCCCAAAAGGCCTCGTATTTGGCTCCCTGCGAGATCCACTCCTTCATCTTTTGACGCTGGAGTTCACTCAAAGGCTCGTGCCTCGATTCAGGAGGGGGCATCTGCTCATCTGGATCCGTTGCGATAATGCGTTGCCACAGTTCGCTATTGTCAGGATCACCAGGAGTGATGATCCGGTAGCCTTCCCGCTGGGCGAATGGGCCTTGAGTGGCATCCGGCATATCCAGTCTCAAATCGCCTTTAATCTTCTCCTCATCTGGACCGTGACAGGCGAAACATTTCTGACTGAGGATAGGGGAGATATCCCGATCAAAATCGACTCCCGCCGCATGCAAGGAACCTGGTGCGCCAAGAAGTATCAGACAAAGCCCACCCAGTGTCCTGAGCTCAGCGAAACGTTTGAGGTAAAAGAAGTAAACTTCCATGACAGCCGGTTGGATGGATCCCGAAGGTAAATCAATCTATCGCCAGATCATGCCATGAGCAAGGCGTCACTTCAATCAAGCAGCAAAGCTTTTCCTCAAGCCTCTCGTGGGCTTATTGGGGGTCGAGACGGAGATCCTGAAGATTGTAGGCTACCAGGTCGGCAAGAATGTCGAAGTAAGATTCTGCCCGCGAACGCTCAGTGGGTAACAGGGCCGTTTCAATGGTTTGAAGAGTCTGATCATACTCCTTCACCGGAGAGTGAGTCGTCGCCAAACGAGCCCATGCGTAGGCTGAGACACGGTCCACTCGTGGAACGCCGTGAATGCCCAACATCACCGCAATCTGATGCTCGGAAGCAGCGTCTCCTCGCACCGCAGCATCTTCGTACCAGAGCAGTGCCTGTTCGGCGTCCATGGGCAGCGACGGAGTGCCCGTTTCACTCATGCGTCCCAGCATGAATTGTGCATCCCGATCCCCATGGAGATATTGTTCCTGTCGGTGCGGTAGCAAATTCTTGGTGTAATGCGCCTTGCTGCGAGGAGAAGCCTTGCCGTAGGTTGCAGCCTCTTCATACCAGTAATGCGCTTCGTCGGGATCAGGTGGAACACCCAAACCACGCTCATACATGAATCCCAAGGCTGCCTTAGCTTCAATAAGCCCCATCCGCGACGCACGCATCATCCCATCAAAAGCGGCGTCTAGGTTCTTTTCCACCCACTGACCCTCCTGCTCGATCAAGGCAAGGTTGTAAATGGCCTTGGCATAGCCTGCTTCGGCAGCTGCTCGGATCATCGCAATGCCTTTGTCGATATCCCGCTCCTCGCCTTTGGCCTGAATCTTTTGCCATCCAAGGCGATTGAGAGCCTGAGGATCTTCAACTGAAAAAGATTTTAAATCTGTATTATCGGCCAGTTCAGCATCTCCATCCGTGTTGGCATTGGAGCAGGAACATGACAAGACCAAAGTCAAAAGTGCAAGCTTGTGGCAAGCACACATGTCAGGATGACAAAATTTTCGGAAAAAACTAGGCAACAGATACCTCTTGAATTTTTTCCAGAACTCGCTCAATAAGCTTAGAGGCTGTAGGGAGATGTTGTTTGGCCAGTGGTAAATGTTCATGAATTTTCCGAACACCTTCCTCATCCCCGAGTTGGACAAGACGACGGTAATTTCCTATAAGATACTTGCTTACATTGTCCTCTTCAACCATCTTCAGCCCTTTGGGCATCATTCCATGATAGAGACAAAGAAGATAGTGGATTCCCCAGTGTTCCGCAGATTGGGGTTCCAAGAGAAATTCGGATGACATATTCGCAGCACGGCTCCAATGATTCGATAACATGAGAGATTCCAAATGGGCAAACAGCAACTGAGTATCATTTGAGTGATATTTAATAGCCTCTGTCGTCCAATCCAGGTAAAAAGACTCAAAGCCTGAGGTGGCTTGTGAGATTTTGGCACCCAGCTGCCAATAACGGATGTCTTTTGCGCCGTGGGGCATTTGACGATGCAAAAGTTGCACAGCTTCCAGACTCTTGGAGTGCGCATGAAGCCATGCTGCATAATCAAGGAGATAATCAATGTTTTCAGGAGAATCTTTCACAGCAAGAGCAAAGGCATCAGATGCCTTGTCCTCTTGTTTGAGTTGATGGTGAATCTTTCCTTTAAGAAAGGCAGGAAGACCCGACTGCACCTCAATAATACCGGGAGAAAGCACGGGCTTGTGACGGCAGGCAATACAGTCATTCATGGCATCAATGGCCTTTTCGTACTCATTCAGTTCTGCAAAAGCAATCCCTTGAACCAGGCTCCATGAAGCTGAACTAACATGCCTCTGAATCCACGGATCCTCGGCTATCTCAGCAACTTTTTGATGCTTTTTTTCCTCTAACAAGACACTTCCGTATTGTTGGGTCAAGGCATGGGTAAACTCGGGAACCTGATCCTCATCAGGCAAGGTTTTGAGTAAATCGATGGCTTTTTGATAATGATTCAGCGCCTCTTGTCCGCGCCCGACATTTCTTAGCTCCAAAGCATAATTGTAACGATAGTTGGCCTCGTCAGGTGTTTCACTGATGGCACGTTCGAGCAACTTCAGATTACGCTTACGTTTATCCTTCGCCAGAACGATTTCCTCACGATATCCGTAGTGCTGAATCGGAGTTTCTCCCAAGGTGCCTCGCATGCACCATCGCTTTCGAAGCATCTCTGTAGTGAAATATATTTGCTCATGAATGCGCCCAATGTAACACAAACCAGGAGCATTGCGGTACAAGCGTGGCACATAGCCATGTCCGTATTCTTTGGCTCCATGATTACGAATGGGGAGTCGGTAGTTTAAAATGCCCGGTTGTTTTAACTCATTTTGTAGAGTTTCTATGTCTTCCGAATTAACACGCTCATCAGCATCAATAATAAAAACCCAATCCCCTGTGGCATGCTCAAGAGATACGTTCCGCGCGTCACTGAAATCATCGCGCCATGGACGGTGGATCACTCGAGCACCTTTGGCTTCAGCAATGGCGACAGTTCGATCGGTGGAGCCTGTGTCCACCAAAATGATTTCATACGCAAATTCAGATACAGAATCTAGACAAGAACCTATTTGCGTCTCTTCATCTTTAGCGATTAGGCAAACGGAAACCCGCGATCCAGAGCCAATACATCGGATATCCGAAAGCTTTAATCGGGGAGGATGACAAGCTTCAGAAGCCTTTATCTCATCCATAAGTTGCTGAGTGTGTGGCCAATCTGGAGTCATATGGCAAAGTCGTTCCACGCAAACCTTGGCTTTCTCAAGGTCACCCGCGATTAAGGCAATTTTTCCGAGCATGAAAAAGCCCTCAGGACTAAAGGGTCGCTTTAAAATAGCCTCTTGTGTGCACTCCCAAGATTTCTCATAGGCGCCAGAAGCAAAAAGCTGATCGGCTTCATGAAGAGAACCGACCAAAGAACACGCAGGCGACTCCTGGACGTTCTTGGAGCTTTGCTGATGTTCCTCATAATTTAATTTTTGACCGGTGACAGGGACTTGACAGTCTCCCTGCGAATTAAAAGTTACCGCAGCAGTCTGCGATTCAAGTGTATAGTCAGAATGCTGTTCTGTGAGTATCACCTTTTCCCACTTAACACATCGACGACTCAGCTCTTCCAGACTCTGCGAATTCCAAGTATTTCCCAAAGACAAAAGATAGGCTGAAGCTTCATTGCTCTGACCAAAATGGCGTTCGAGCCAAATCAAATTCGATGCAGCTGTTGCATGGGAGGAACTTTCCTCAAGAGCCTTCTTTACGCAGTAGGCCACAAAATTAAGGTTTTCAATCCCGTGTTTGGGATCTTTCATTTCCCAAGGGGCTTTGTATTGATAAAAAAAGTCACTTAGGTCACACCAGAGGTCTGCCCTACGTTGCGAAGGGGCGTTAGGTTCATTGTAGAGAGCTCCAATATCAAGCCGACTCACATAATCCTGTCGTGCACGTTGAGCTTCATCCACGGATAGTTGTTTGGTTTCAGGCCCAAAAGTGATGCCATTTTCATTGAAATAATGAAGGGAAAGTTCCTCAGGGACATGGACCGCATTCAATCCATGCTGAACGGCTCGAAGCAGAATTTCATAATCACCAGCTGCCTTGTAATTATCATCAAAGCACCCGACTCGTATCAAGTCGTCACGACGCCAGAACTGGGTACAGCCCGTAAAGCAACAGGCGAAAGCCAATCCCGGATGAAATTCTGGGTAATGGATCTGGCGAGTTACATGCTCGCTGGGAAAAGTATCATTAGCTTTGGTTGTGTATACGATATCGCCATAGGCAATGGATGCCTTTGGGTTTGCCTCCAAGCATTGAGCTAGGGACTCAAAGGCATCTTTTCTATGGCCATCGTCGGTGTTAGCGTTTACCACATACTTGCCGCGAGCTGCGTTAACACCTCGATTCCACGCCTCGTAGACAGTTTCACGTTTGTCGGTTCGAATATAGCGTATATTAGAATGATTCTTTTGGTACTCCCGAACAATGCGCCCTTCTTTCTCTGGAGACCCACTGTCTATCACAATAATTTCTAGCCGCTGGCCCAATGTCTGGCGAAGAAGATTTTCAAGGCAACCCTGCATATAGATCTCGCTAGAATAGGTGGAAACAATAGCCGTGACTAACGGAGTCGAAGGGTCTTCAATTGTTTCGATCGACGCCGTTCCTGATGTAACCTCGCCTGCTTGGGCGTTTGAATGCTCGGATGAATCCGAAGGAACTTTTTGAGCATAAGATTTCAGAGAGTGAATGCGTTCAATCGTGTGGTCTCGCGCTTCCAGTTCATTTGCACGCTCAAAACATTCTGCCAACATTTCCAATGTAAGCAAATGATCTGGCTGGCGTTTCAAGGAGCGCGCCAGATAGGAAGACGCAGTGAGGAAATCATCCTTTTTGAGATAGTGAGCAGCTACTAGACGACAAGAAATAGAGTCATCTGGATGGATTTCTTCAATTCGGCGAGCCAGCTTTAAAAGCATTGTCTCATCATCAAGTTCCACACAAGCCTTGCAGCAGGCCTGTAACATTTCTACCGGACACGATTCGGCCTCTATCATTTCACTAGCAGCCGATCTGAGCCATGAATACTGACTTTTTTCCAGAGCTGATTGGACCAATATGGAGCGATTGGGGCATCCCATTAATTGACCTGGAGATAAAGTTTCAAGAGGTCTTTTGCTGTGATCAGTGCAATTTGACGCCTTAACTTCTTTAATTCTCTGTAAGGTGTGCTCCTTGGCATCCTGCTCACCCGCGTAATCAAAACACTCGGCCAAAACTTCAAGGGTCATCAGGTGGTCTGGATCATGTTTGAGAGAGCGTGCGAGGAGAGGGGCCGCAGACCGATAACGGTCTTTCTTCAAATGATAGGCTGCAACCAAGCGACAGGTGATGGGATCTCCTGGGATCTGGGACTCTACACGTTCTGCAAGCTTCAAAAGCATGGCCTCATCATCCAGTTCCACACAAGCTTTGCAGCAAGCTTGAAAGATTTCTAGCGGGCAGTCTGTCGATCCAATAGCGTGGTCAGCTACCTCGCGAAGCCATGAGAAGGCCTGATTCTCTAGTGCCTTTTGTACTCGAATCAGTCGGTCATGTGCATGAAGCAACTCCACGGGACAGAGGTCGGAATCATGGCAGGAAGTATCGAATGTGGTGATCTCTTTATCGTTGGTAGTCGTTGCATTGGACAAAGAAAGGCTTTGTCCTTCTTTTTGAACGAATTGAATACGTTCCAAAGTATGGTTTCTAGCTTCCGTTTCGCCGCAATACTCAAAACACTCGGCCAAGACCTCAAGAGATGGTAAGTGATCGGGGTCCTGCTTGAGGCCTCTTGCCAACCATCCAGCTGTTTCCTGGTAATTTTCTTTGTTAAGATGCATGCTGGCGATCAGCCGGCACACCAAGGGATCATCGGGGCTATTGATAAAAACTTTCGGAGCTAGTTCTAACAAGGTTTCCAAACAGTCGGACGCTACACATGCTTCAGCACAGAACCTCAAGGTCTGAACATCGGTTTCGGGCTGCTGGCTGATGAACTGAACACAATTTAGGACCCAGGGAAAGGCTCTTAATTTCAATGCTAACTCACAAATAGCTGTGAATTGCTGGGATCGAGCCACGTCTTCCAACGGTATTGAAGCAAGGTAGTTGGCAGCACTGGCATTGTCTTGAGCATCAAGGAGATTTTGAAGCTTTATGATGATATCGTTCATGTTTACGGTTTGGTTGGTGGTTAAAATTTCGGAGTCTGAATCAATAGGGTAATCTTTTAAGACCAAAGGTGGGTTAGCCATTTGTGCAGTTTTCTTGAGGCGATCAATTTCTTTTCGAGTCAGGCGTTCGCCATCTGTTTCGCCTATAACACGGAAGCATTCAGCTAATAGTTTGAGGACAGTTATGTCTTCGGGATTATGTCGCAAGCTCTGGGCAAGACATTGAGCTGCCTCTGGAAAGTTATAGTTACGAATATGCCAACGACCAATCATTCGATATGTTGCAGCATGTCCTGGTTGCTCGTTTAAAATACGTTGGGTGGTTTCAAAGAAAAGCTGTTCATCTTTGGTATTCCAAGCGGCTTCTGCACCGCTATTAAGAACAGAAACAGGACATGATTTATCTTCAATCCACCACCGCGTCATTTGCATGACCCAGGCCTCGAGGCCTAAATTCATGGCTGTGCGAAAAACCCAATCGATATGATCGTCCTGATAAGATTTTAATTGTCTACCAGCCAATCTTTGAAAAATTACTTGGGCATTTTCTAAATCTTGCTTGCTAAGATATTCTTCCACATTTTTTTTCAGAACTGAAAACCCAATGGAATCTGTCTGGGTATTTGTCCCAGTTGATTTGCCTAGAGGCAGTTGTTGGCGGATCTTGTGAAGTGGCTGAGCCCCAACAAATTTACATTCTAACTTCTGAAGTAAAGAATGAACATTATCCCATTGTTTGAGTTTAATAGAAGCTTGAATAATAGCGTAATCTATACGCTCGGCAGGAATGCCTTTTTGCTTCGCTTTGGCGAGTTGACACACGGCACGGGTAGGGTCACCTTGCCCTAGGTATGCAAGTCCAGACCAAAACAACAACCATGGGTCATCTTGATAGATATTCAGATATGATTGAAGCCCCTCAAAATGAGTTGCTTGACTCATTTCCTGTATCTGTAAATCACAATATAGCCCTTCTATGAAATTTGAAGCAGCTCTTGATTCACGATAAACATCACCATTTTCCTCAAAAGATATAATGAAAAGGTTAGCCCCTGAATCTTGCTGAAATTTCTCATTTATAAGATGAGCTTTGTCTGTGAATATGTCACGCTTATCTAAAGTGAGCATTTTCCGATAAAGCGAGTCAATTCGCGGACCTGTATTTTCTAAACCATAAATTTGCTGTGAAATGGAACGCGCATTTTTACCAAGTCGTTTTCGCTCAGAAGGGTCGTTATAAAGCTTTAAAACCGCTTCGTGGTATTCTTTTTCCGAATGAACGATTAGCGCTGAATATTCATTTACAACCATGTTCATCAAACCATTGTGCGAGAAAACAATGCATGGAAGGCCAGCTGACATGGCCATTTGTAAATATAAATCCTGCGTGCCATCGGAGTTTGCAGGAACTGGGTAGAAGAACACGTCTAATTGGGAAAGGAAACTTTCACGAGAAGCAGGGAGGCCTAAAAAATCGAATCTTTTGTCTTGTTTGAACAACCGTGCTTGATTTTGAAGAAATTCAAAATTCCCTGGACCTGCGAACAAAACACGGCATTCCGGAAAATCATCAGAGGCATTCATTGCAATGACGCGCTCTGAAAGCATGTGAGGGGAAATGTTTCCCATGAATCCTATGGTAAACGGAGCTGAGTCGGTTTTTTCGGGAATATTAAAGTTGGAGAGTCTAATTGTATTTGGAATTTCTAAGCACAATTTATCGTCTTTTGATGCTGACACAGAGCATTGACCAAAGATGGGCTCCCTGCAACTTGAATAACTTTGTACAATGACATCAGCACTATTCTTGTGCCACTCATTTAGAAAATGGGGCGCTTGGTGGCCTGATCGGTAATTCCAGATCAAAAGGCGTTTAGGTCCAAGATTTAGACGCAGAAAAAGTTCTATGGATGGAGTATTACACAAGTGAAGCTGAACAATATCTGCGTTTCGAACATGATAGGAAAGAAAAGTTTCCCCCGAACCGCTATCAACTTCGACTCCATAACATTGTGCGCGACGTAATCCACGAGTGCTGGGCTTTAAGAGGCTAACAATGTTATGATTATTGCACGAGGATTGCTCATTGAAAAAGCGAGCCATTTCCAATGCAGTTAGCGCAACAGGTCCCTCGTCAACACAATCTATGATGTGTAAGACTTTAGGATAGCCCTTCTTTTTTATAGCCTCATTATTGCCTGAAAACTCTATCATGAAGGCAACCCTTATAGCTTAAAACAAAAAGCCAGTTGACTTGAAATCAAAATGATCAGGTAGATCAAAATGCAATTTAGTTAATCAGTCGGAGAACGTTCTGCGGTATTTGATTCGCCTGAGCTAGAATAGCGGTGCTCGATTGCACAAGGATATTGTATTTTGCTAACCGGGTAGACTCCTCAGCAACATCTACATCAGTGACACGAGAACGGGAAGAGTCGTAATTCTCAATAGCTACATCGATCATTGCTTTTCGCCCCTCAATCGTACCTTGCATGGCACCTACGGTTGCCCTTTCAGCGGAGACAGCGAGTAGAGCTTTTTCCATATGATTTAGAGCGTTCTGGGCTCCAGCTATAGTATCAATTGAATAGAAAGGTTCTCCGGTCTCTGTTCCGTCATTAGCTAATTCGGGCCTAACTATTTGATAAAAGTGAAACACATTTGTTGCATCAGTCATATCAGTCCCGTCAGTATTTAATGGGGGCCATTTGTCAGCATCATTCTTCATAGTGTGTTGAAAATTGATACCTTTTAATGTTATAGCATCAGCAACTTCAGCACCCGCACTGACAGAAAGAGAGGCCCCATCATACAACGATCTGCCGTTAAACTTTTTCGAGATAGAATCGTCCAAGAATTTATAGAGGACTTTATATTCCTCGTTATATGCGACCCTATCTTCGTCGGACTTGGTTGCATCATTAGCGATCATAGCAAGCTCACCCATTCTTTCAAGAGCGTCGCCCATGCCTGTAAGATAACCAGCTTGGGTTTGAGTGAAAGACATGGCATTCGAAAGATTGGTTTTGGCAGATTGGAAACGCTTAACAATCGCGCTTAACCTCTGCACTTCCGAACTTTCAGTCACCGCATCAACTTTGGAACCTGAAGACAACCTGCTTAACGATTTGTCCAGGTTTTCCTGATGAACCCGCATGAAAGCGGCGGCACTGTCCGCAGCAAGATTTGAATTGATACTAATAGTCATATTGAATCCTTTCGTTACATTATATTCTTATTTCCTTATACTTACTCACTCTGTTAATATCGGTGTACCGATGTTTTCTAATTCTATTTTTTCAGCGCTCAATGATTCTTTGTTAACATTTTTTATTTCGTCGTAAATTTCCTTGCGAAATACAGGTATATCCCTGTCGGCTTCTATACCAATTTTCACCACCTCTTTATCCGACTTGACAACATGTATAATAATTCGGCCATCAATAACGATACTATCCCCTGGTTTTCTTGATAACACTAGCATTGTAGTTAAAATCTAATATGCAAAATTTTTGATGTAAGGTTAATTTCACGGCTACCTATGATTACATTGGCAACACTTCTTTAGTACTATAATCAGAAGCGTTTGCTATCACTACTTGCGCGCCCAATTTTACTCTTTGATTAAACAAAATTGGACCTTTAAGATTGACCGTTGGTCGATTTCCTTTGTTGAAATTGGCAACGTTAAACATAAGTAGTTCATCAGGATCATTTATATCTAAACTGGCCAAGTCATCTCTACAAAAGGACGGATTGTAATCAGGGAAAAAGCCCATTACAGGGAGCAATAAAAGCGTATATCCCTCGCCTTCTTCCATTCGCAAACGCGAAAATGGTGTTTCAGTACTTTTGGTGGTCAGGGAATATTTTTTAACATTCTCGAAGCCAAGTAATCCTTTCGGAAAAAAGAATCTTTTAACGATGACTTCCGTGCCCTGCGTTACTTCGTTTGTTAGAACAGCATTCATTGTCGAATTCGCATTAGCACTAGCCATGCCAAAATGCAGTTTCAAGGGACTTTATGGTAGAAAACAAGCTGTTATATCCTAAACTGCAATGGTTTACACCAACTTCAATTCTTCAGTTTTTCTTTATAAATACCGTTTTTTTTTCTTAGAAATGTTACCAAGAATTTCCCGAATCAAAAATTAGGCAACTATTGCCGCTATGCATTACCAATTTTTGCCCATTGATTTAATTCCATTGACTTCTTTTGCACCTTTAAACAGAAAACAATTTTCCTAAAGGTAATCATCCATTTATGTCATTTTGCATTATTAGTACATGTAAAGGCTTCAACATACCCAAAATGTCGCTTACTCCTTTTCGCTAACAATAGCTTTTAAAAATATCTACCACAAAAAAGTGAAGTGGCACACCTGATGCTTCCGGGAGCAAAAGGTATAAACAAATGATTGAAGCTTTATTTGAATCAAATAACTATCAGGCATCTAAAAAGCTAATGGATATGACCGTCCTGCGGCAAGAAGCGATAGCGGGGAACTTAGCTAACGCCAACACTCCAGGCTATAAACGTGTCGACATAGATTCTGACTTCGCAGCTTCCTTAAAGGACGCCCTAAACGGAAAGAGCAATGAGCAGATTGACAATTTAACTGTTAATCTTGCAGTTGACTCGCTAGCTCCCAAAACAGACGCATCTGGTAATACCGTAGATATTGAGAAAGAAATGGTGCTTTTAAGCGAAAATCAAATTCAGCATCAGCTCGAATCCCGAATGATCAGCGGCAAGATGTCACGCCTTCGGCTAGCCATTAAGGGTGGGCAATAAATTCGTAACCATACAATAGGTTTTTATATATGAACATGATGCGACTAGTACCTGGCGCGGACACAACAGCTTCAGCATTGAATGCAGAGCGAATTAAATTGGAAGCTATTTCGCAAAATATTGCCAACGCCAACGTAACCGACGCACCAGGCGGTGGCCCTTACCAACGTAAGGAAGTTGTGTTTGAGTCTATCATTAATGAGGCTATATCTTCAGGATCTGGCAACGGTGTTAACCCTTCAAGTGTTAAAGCAAAGATTACAACTGATTCCAATAACGATGGCCCTCAAATTTATGACCCCGAACATCCTCATGCTGATGATGCAGGTTACGTTCAGATGCCTAATGTTAATATTCATGAAGAAATGGTAAACATGATCTTAGCCTCTAGATCCTACGAAGCCAATTTGGCAGCCATGAAATATGGCCGAAGAATGGCCACTCAGACTCTTAGCATTGGCCGCTAACCACAGCATCAGTAGACACCAAACTTATGGACGCAATCGGTCAAGCGACACAATTTGCACAGACAGCCATGGACATGGCTAACAGGGTGGCACGCCAACAAGCGGAAGACCCCAGCACTTTAATACCTCAAGATTTACAGGATCAAGCCGCTCAGATACAGGAACGATTTACTGCTGACACAACCCCTATTCCAATTACCGAGACTGGGAATGCAGGCTCTGCTTTTAGCCAAATGGTAGGTAAATTGGTGGCTGATGTCTCTGTTAAACAAACGGAAGCTGGACAAGCGTGGCAAGGAGTGTTGTCAGGACAAGGGGTTCCTCTCCACCAAGCGGTTATAGCCTCTGAAGAAGCCGCTGTTTCTTTCCAGCTCATGGTTGAAGTGCGAAACAAACTTATGGAATCCTTCCAGGAACTCATGCGCATGCAAGCATAAGAAAGGGTAAAATAGGGAAATTATGGAGCCATTAAAACAACTTCTGGGGCAGCTTACTAACATTTGGAATCAGTTAGGATTAAACCAACGCGTTATCGTAGCGGCGGGAGGAATTGCAGTCTTCGTTGGCTTATTAGCACTCGGACTGTGGTCCAGCCAACCGAGCTACGCCTTGCTGTATGGCAATCTTTCCTTAAAAGATGTGGATGCTCTTAGGAATTCCCTTGAGACACAGACAATACCATACAAGATTGGCGCTAATGGGAATTCAATTCTTGTACCTACCCATCAAGTGCACGAAGCACGGATTTTTCTTGCTGGTAAAGGGCTACCCAACAATAGCGAAAAAGTGGGATTGGAGATCTTTGACCGGCCGTCATTTGGCTTGAGCAATCTACAACAGCGTGTCAACCACATTCGCGCCCTTCAAGGCGAGTTATCAAAAACAATTGGGAAAATGAATGGAATTGAAGCAGCTGATGTCATGGTCAATATGCCGGAAAACAAACTCTTTGAAGATAGCCTCTCCCAGGCATCTGCATCAGTTTTCCTCCAGACCGTTGGGTCAGAGGAAGTGAGTAAAAACCATGTCAGAGCTATTCAGTTACTAGTGGCTCGCGCAGTAGAGGGTCTTATACCTGACCGAGTTTCAGTCACCAACACAAACGGTGAATTGTTAAGTCGTGAAGCCGAAGATGATTCTTCAGGGTTTTTATCCGATCGACAACTGGAAGCTCAACGTCAACTAGAAACCTACTTAAGCAAGAAAGTAGAGGACATGCTAACAATCGCACTAGGGGCAGGAAATGCAGTGGTTATGGTTTCAGCTGAAGTGGACCGCCAGACTGTAACAGAGTCGACAATAGCATATGACGGTGACAAAAGCGTTCCTAGGTCCACAACCACCACAGAGGACAAAACCAACAACCAATCGGGTGCAGGATCACCCAACCAAGTCCCGGCACAAGCTAATACGGGTGCGAACAATTCTAATTCGGTTTCTGAAACAGAAATAGTCGAACGCTCCACCACGGACACAGAGTATGCTGTGTCCTCAGTTTCTAATGATACGGTAACTGTTGCAGGAGGACTTAAGGATGTAACAGCGGCCGTGTATATTTCTATGGTTGAGAAAGTTGCTCAAGATGGAAGTAAAACTGGAGAATGGGAAAAGCGTGATCCTGAAGTCCTTGAGGAGATTAAGCAAATTGTCTGCAATGCTCTAGGCATTGACAGCACTGAAATGGATAAAAAAGTCAAGGTCGGACAATTTGAGCCACAAGAAGATCCCAAGCTTAAACAGCTTGAAAATTTCCGCAAACGAATAGAACGACAGGAATGGGTAGATTTAACCAAGCAATTGGGCATTGTTAGTCTTGCTCTCTTTATGCTGTGGTGGTTCACCCGAACGTTTAAAAAAACCCCGTTCGAAACCATCCCACTTGGTATTCCTTTAGAAAATTTGAGAGATTATGCATATGCTACTGATCCTAACGCACCCGACGATGAAGGAGAAGGTCGCAAACACACTAATGGAACTGCCTTCGATGAATCCCCCAGCCCAGACAAAAGGGTAGAGGTAATGAATAGGATCATCCAAAATAATCCATCCAACATGAGTCAAGCCATTCAATCCTGGCTTAAGAAGGAAAACAGCCAAAGTAATTAATTCATGTCAATGGAAGGAAATGATACAAGGTCCACCTCTCCAAAAGTGGCGGCTATGAATAAATTTCAAAAGCTTGCTTCATTGTTGGTAATTCTTGGCCCAGATAATGCAGCAAGCATTTTAAAAGGTATGGACGACACCACCATTGAGTCAGTGGTTTCAGAGGTTTCAAAAATGGACCTCCTTAATGCCGATGAACAACAAGAAATACTCGATGAATTTTCTGACTTAATTAATCGAGCAAACGCCTCATTGGGTGGTGGGATTAATGTCGTGGAAAAAGCGCTGCTTAAATCACTTGGTGGGTTCAAAGCTGCTAACTTACTAGGCAAGATATCCGCATCAAGTCCTAGAAAGTCCGAAGCACTTGACCAACTACTAGGCATGGATTCGGTTCAATTGTTTAATCTTCTCAAAAATGAACAGGAGCAGACCATTGCATTAATCTTGAGTCACTTACCGCCCGAGCGGGCCGCAGAGGTATCAACCTCCTTTGATGAGGCAAAACGAGTGGTTGTGCTCGAACGACTTGCTACCCTGGCTCCAACGCCATCCGAGATTGTGGATAAGGTGATTTCTGTGGTGCTGGGTAAAGCCCAGAGAGCTATTGCAAGACCACTCACCCATCCGGGAGGCGTTCGCGTAGCAGCGGCCATGCTCAACGCCATGAACAAGGAAGCCAGTAAAACCATTCTGACTACCCTTGAGGAGAGCAATCCAGATCTCGGTAATTCAATTAAACAAAAAATGTTTACATTCGAGGATTTGATCTACCTCGATGCTCAGGATGTCCAGAAAATTCTTCGTGACGTGGATATGAAAGATCTTGCTTTGGCCATGAAGAATGTCCCTGAAAACTTGGTGAGTTTCATTCTGTCTTGCATGTCAAAGCGTGCAGGTGAGGGTGTCCTTGAGGAGATGGAATTCTTAACAAATGCTAAAGCCAAGGACATTGAGGCGGCTCAGCTGAATGTCGTTGAAACAGTTCGAAGGCTAGAGTCCGATGACGAAATTGACCTTTCCGTAATGGGAGGAGGCCAATAATGACCAGCATTGAGCAAAAAATTGGGTTTGTATCAGGACAAATCCCAGAGAAAATGGCAGTCCACAAGGATATCCCCTTCTGGGAAAGTATAGACTCCCATTATAATTCAATCCGAGAGAGGGATATTATACAAGCGAAAGAAGAGGCTTATCATCGAGCCAAGGCGGAATTTGAAAAAGACCACAAGGAGCTCTTTGTTCAAATCACTCAACTCACTCAAAATCTGGAAGAAAGCGTTCCTAAAGCTTTCCGAGAGATGGAGGAGGCGCTTGCCCACATGGCATGCACATTAACTAGAAAACTTATGGCCAATATCCCCATTGATGCAGAACGCATTAGAGCTGTCGTGAGTGAAGCAATTGGTGAATTGGAGCGAGACGCTGCGTTACAAATACGAATTCATCCAGAAGACCTTTCCCTGTTGAGTGATGGGATTGAAGGAAATCAAGCCAAACAATTCGATCGTTCGGAAAACTTGCGGTTTATTCCAGATGAAAATCTGACGCGAGGGGGTTGTTACATTAAAACGCCATTTGGAGACTTTGATGCTACAATGGAATCTAAATGGGCACGGGTAATTGAAGCCTTCCATCGCCGCCCAAAACCTCAAAACCGGTCTCAGGAAAACATACCACCAGGCCCCCAAGTGGACGAAAGTACAGAAAAATGAGTACAGCCATTCAACCCCCAAAACTCGATTTGAGCCAATTCCTTCAGTCGATGAGTGATCTGGAACGAATCAATCCCGTTGCTCGTACTGGAAAGGTTCTTTGCGTTACCGGTCCTGCTGTTGAATCAAGTGGTCCTCTTGCTTCCATCGGTGACATTTGTAAGATTCAAACTCGAGAAGGGCATTCCTCTATCCTAGCAGAAGTTGTAGGTTTTCGCTCCAACAAGGTCCTTCTAATGCCGTTTGGTGATATGGAAGGTGTTCAACCTGGTAGCACTGTCACAACCGAAGGTAAGCCACTACAAATAAAGATAGGTTTTGATCTCATGGGACGAGTCCTAAATAGTTTGGGAGACCCGATTGACAGCATGGGCCCGATTCAAGGCGATTGTTTGACCGCACTGAAGGCCGCCCCACCCCACCCCATGAGGCGAATGCGTATTTCCGAAAGATTCCAAACCGGCGTGCGCGCTTTGGACACCTTCATTCCATGCGGTATGGGGCAACGTCTGGGCATTTTTGCCGGCAGTGGTGTAGGCAAATCCACCTTGCTAGGCATGATCGCAGGTCATGCCGAATCCGAGGTAAATGTCATTGCCCTGATAGGCGAACGTGGACGTGAGTTGCGTGAGTTCATTGAGCGAGATCTTTCGGAAGAAGCCAGAGCCAAATCCATTGTGGTAGTTGCCACCTCAGACGAGCCACCCATTATGCGTTTGAAAGGGGCTTACACAGCGATGGCAATCGCCGAGCACTTTCGCGACCAAGGTATGAAAGTCATGTTGATGATGGACTCGGTGACTCGATTTGCCATGGCACAGCGCGAAGTCGGCCTTTCAACAGGTGAGTTACCGGCGACCAAAGGCTACCCACCCTCGGTTTTCGCAGAACTCCCAAGGCTTCTTGAGAGAGCTGGTGCAGGAGAATCTGGGTCTATTACTGGTCTGTTCACCGTTTTAGTAGAGGGGGATGACTTGAATGACCCGATCGCAGACCATGTGCGATCAATCCTGGATGGACATATTGTACTCAGCCGTGATCTTGCCATAAGAAACCATTATCCTGCGATTGATGTGCTTCAAAGTGTCAGTCGATTGAGTGGTGATCTCAACCAAAAGGAATCTCAGAGTTGGATAGATCAAGCAAGGGAATGCCTAGCAGAATACCACCAACACAAAGATATCATTACCCTTGGAGCTTACAAAAGTGGTTCCAATCAGCAAATTGATCGAGCCATTGCAATAAGACCTGCCCTGAACAAATTTCTCAAACAGAGCAAGGAACAAGCTTGTACATGGCAAGAAAATATAGAAACCCTTCAACGGCTCCTGCAGACCGATCATAAACACATTATTGAACAAACGTAAAATACCATGGCTTCATGAAAAAATTTACATTTAAACTGCTGTCGGTCTTAAAACTAAGAACTCAAGATGAACGCGCAGCTGCGCAGCATCATGCCGAAGCCTTACATCGGGTTCAAAACCTACAGGAGGACATCTCAGAGTTGGAAGATTCTCTTAAAGATCAAAGTCAACAACTTCGTAAGCGGATGGACCAGGGCTCTCAATCTGTTATTCTACGACTTAGCCAAAAAGGTATCGATTATTACGAAACACAAATCACTCAAAAATCGGTGGAACTCCATGACGCAATGGCGGAACTAGAGGAGAAAAAAAGTGAATTGTTCGAGGCTCGTCGGGAAAAGAAAATAATCGAAAAATATCAAGAGGAATTGCAAGAGCAACATCGTTATCAGACCGACCAGCACGAGCAAAAGGGTATCGACGAAATTGCTAGTCGTGGAGGCATTAGCACCTCCGATTAACTAATATGAAAAAGCGCGTCCCATCATCACTGATTGTTTTCCTCATTCTAGGATCGGTTTTCTTCGGTACAAGCGCCCTAACGGTTTGGTTTCGATTCTCGAATACAGAATTTGCCAAAATCGAATCATCTAAGAACCAAACAGAAACTTCATCCCTCAAGACGAATGAAGGTGAAAAAAGGAAATCCAATTTGAAAGGCCCATCCTGGGATTACCACAATCCCAAGATTGGTGACCTCATAGTTGAATTGCGTAAGCGAATCCGAGAACAAGATGAGAGAAAAATTGAACTGAAAGAAAAGTATACACTCATTAGTCAAACTGAAAACAGACTTAATTCCTTGAAAGAAGAAATCATCAAACTCAAGGAAAGCATGCAGGCCTTACCACAGGAAGAGAAAACCAATACAATGGATGCTGCCACTATCAAGCGCTATCTCGAAATCTTCAAAAATTTGGAGCCTGATGAGATTAGTCTAATTCTGGACAGCAAAACAAACGAAGAAATTGGGCTGATCTGGGCATCCATGAAAGAGGGCGATATAGCGGACCTAATGAAATATTGGACTACGGAACGACCCAACGAAACAAATCGTTTCAAGATCATAATGGAAGCCTACGAAAAAGCCTCTAAGACACAACCTCTCAATCCTTGAAAAACATTCAGCATGGATGCCAGAGCCTGACACGGATGTCATGAAAGAAACTCCTCTCTCTAGACACAAGCATGTCAACCATACAAAACGCTCCCTTCGACAAATCGATCGAGTCCCGAAAGCAGTCTACCAGTGATTCGCATAAAACGTCCTTGACTAAACAAGGCACAACTTCGTTTGGGGCCACTTTCGAAGCCAAACTGCAGCAAAGAAGCCCCAACGAAAAGGTTACCGTTGATATTCAAACGAAAGAAGAAAAAGAAACGGATCATGGTGCCTCGCAAGATCCAACCAGCCTAAATGAAATAACTTCTTTGGGAGTATCCCCAGCGGGAATGCACAAAGTGGTGCAAAAAAGTATTTCTAAAAGCTGCTCTACTTCGGCCAAAAATCTAAATAGTGGTCAAAAGATATCCGACCAGCAACAAATTAATAGCAGCTGTATCGTTAAAGCCAATGGGTTGGTTGCCTCTGCCAGGGGAGATACTCCAAAAAAACAAGCTCTTACACAAAATCCGGAGCAGCCTTCAAAGATGACCAGGCAAGCACAGACCGGTGACGGGCTAGTCGATAAGAAAAAAGCCATCAATGCCACTGGCGATTCTCAAAGAAAACAAACTCTTACACAAAATCCGGAGCAGCCTTCAAAGATAACCAGGCAAGCGCAGACCGGTCACGGGCTAGTCGATAAGAAAAAAAACATCAATGCTGATGTCATGGGCAAAGTTCAAACTCAACGAATAAAAAGAAGTTCGAACACTCCATCGATATTGAAAAAGGATGGATCTGAGAAAAACTTACCTATTGATCGCCCTAGAAAAACCATGTCGGCAACTTTTGCCCAACAAGCCGATTCAAAACCCATTACGCGTAGGGATCAAAAAGGTGAAAAAACATTCAAAAACACGCTAGCAAGTGCATTTAGCCTCACAGCCGCATCCAATCAAAAAGTATCTAGAAATCATGGCACACCTCGTGCTTCAGTGTCTTTGAAGAGTCAGGCTATAGCTAAAAACGCTGAAACAGAAATTGATCAGCCCGATGAGTGCGACATCATGAAAAATTCAAACCAAACACTATCTAATCTTGCTGCTAAGAAGTCCTCTCTGTGGGGGACGCAAAGCATGTTGGATGCAAAGAATTTTTCGTCGGATTCGCAGCAGTTAAAAGTTAACCCCATGGTCAACCATACCATACGCGATACTCCAATCACCTTGGGGGAAACCAGCCTTCAGGCCCACAGTCAGCCCAGAGTCGAACCACCAGTAGCAACTGCCTATTCACAATCCAATTTACAAGCAGTCCAGCGCCTACAATCCCTGATACATGATCATGTCACGATTCTGCGTGCCGGTGGTCAGCAAAGCTTGCAGGTAACGATTCGTCCCGAATCTGGCATTGCTATGATGCTGACCCTGCAACAAGTCGAGAATCAAGTTTTGGTAGCGGCCAAAATGGATGAATCCACAGCAAATTTACTCAAGCCCCAATGGCAAGAACTCCAGCGAGAATTGGAGTCGCAAGGCATCAAATTGAATCAACAGGAAATCGGAGACAATTCGCATACTAAAAACCAAGGCAACCCTTCGGGGAATCAGACACCTACCTTCAAACTGGAAGAAACCTTCAATGACCAGCAATCGAAAAAGGTTGGGAACGAGGAGTCTTCGTCAAGCCAGTTTACTACAAATCATGATGAAGAGCATGAAGGTGCTTTGCTCTCCTATGCCTGAAATCCAATTCCAAAAAAAAGAGTTATGAACGAATCGATTGAATCGATATCGAGCGTCAACGGCGCTTTTGGCCAACAAATAGGTTCGATAGGGCAGGATCTCAACAAAATCAAAGAGGAAGATTTTTTCAAACTGTTGACTGTAGAATTGTCCACACAAGATCCACTGGAACCGAAGAAAGACTCAGAGTTTCTTTCGCAAGTAATGCAGATTTCAAGCCTAGAACAAGCTCGCGCCATGCAGGCAGACATGGCTGCAATGCGAATGGAGCAACAAATTATCCAAGCCAACGCCATGCTTGGCCGCGATGTTGATTTTGGGGGAACCGTAAAAGGAACGGTTACTTCCATCAAAATGGAACAGGGACGTCCCATGATTGAAGTTGAAGGAGAGCTTTACGACTTACAGAAACTCATGTCGATTGCTTTGCCGGAAAACAAAAACCAACCCATGGAAGGATACTTCAGAATGAATAACCCTATGATCAAACAGGAGCCTCAAAATGCTTAATTCTCTAAACGCAGGTGTCAGTGGTTTGCAACAATTCCAGAACCAAATTGATATGATTGGTAACAACATCGCCAACGTCAACACGACCGGGTTTAAATCCGCTCGCGTCAATTTCGCGGACACTTTCGTGGAGGCGATGTCCGGCCCCGGAAAAGCAGATGCTGGATCTAGCTATGGCAGCGGCGTAGCCACTGACGGTGTCGTTACCTCATTCAAGGGAGGTAGTATCACCGGAACTGAAAACGTTACGGATCTGGCCATTGAAAATGGCCAGGGGTTTTTCACGGTCATCGATCGCGCGACCGAAGCATCCTATGCCACACGCTCTGGTAATTTCAAAGTTGATGATCAAGGATTTTTGGTTACAAGCCAAGGATATCGTGTGCAAGGAACGATCGGAGATGGTCAGGCGGTAGGAGATCTATTATTTCGCGATGACCCAGCAATACGAGGAGGATTTGACCCTGAAAATGCCAATTATATTGGAACGGAGGTAACCGCAGACGGACAGCTCTTGATGCTTTTTGATAACGGGACTAGTTATCTGGGTGGACAAATACGATTGAAGGAATTTGTAGCACCACAAGAACTGACCAAATTGGGTCAAAACCTTTATGGAAATTTACAAGGAGCTTCCCCCACAAATGAAGATGGGTCGGTACCTGGAACAGGCAACACGGGAGTCATACGCTCTAGGGCCCTGGAAAGCTCCAATGTTGATCTCACCGGGGAATTTTCTAATTTAATCGTCGCTCAACGAGCCTTCCAAGCAAACGCACGCATGATCACAACCAGCGATCAGATGATGCAGGAAATTGTAGCCTTGAAACGGTAAGTAGCCGAAGGTCGGTTTATTATGGTTAAGAAGAACGCGCCTGAACAAAAGCCCAGCGAGGAGGCGATCATTGAAGAACCGAAACCCCAAAAACAAGGGGTTATCGCTACTGTGCTTCCCCTACTCGTTGGCGTTGTACTAATGGTCGGCTCAGCATGGGCTTTTACCCAGTTTTTTCTATTGGAACAAATCACAGACAAACTGAAGGCTGCGGGTTTGGAATTAGAAGATCCCTCTGAAGAGAAAACAGAAAAGGCAAAAGCTAAACCTAAAAACAAGCCCCTTAAAGGCGAGGCCGAGGACCGGGATGTGTTGATAAATCTACTAGCAGCAGGCATGGAGGAGACGGCCCTGCCGGAGAAACAGAAGAAAGAGTGGGAAAAGAAAAAAAAGGAAAATTTTGATGCGTTTGCAACTAAGCAGTTCAACCAACCTATTAAGGTCGCTGGAGTAAACAGATATCTAATAGCCAGGTTTGAAATCGACAGCTCTCAGAGTCGCGCTCACCGTGAAATGCTTAAACGGATCCTCACTGATAAAAAATCCTTCATTAATGACGAAGCAATCAGATTAATAGCAGACTTATCATCATTCAAAGATATGGACGAAGTATATGCTAAAACCCCTACGGTTAAAACACAGCTGTCTAATATAATCAAAACATACGTCTCAAAATACCTCTCAGAAGAAAACCTCATATTAAATGAAGACCTCATATTCACAGTCCTAGCCGCAGAGTGGACTGTACAATAATAGATCATGGCCGAGGACCCCAAATCTACAGAACCGCCTAGCCCCGAAAATAAAGATTTAAAGGGCAGCGCTTCAGCTGCAGAAAGGTCAATAGATCCAGAAGATTCATCTCCCACGCGCAAGGAATCAACCGATAGTCCGCAAGCTACTCAGGACGAGGCCTTGAGACAAGCAAAGCCCGTCAGGGAATCAGAAACTCTGGAGCCAGTTCGAGTGATCAGAGAGGGTGGGATCATCGGAGAAAAAGGTGCCGGTCAAGTTCAAGCGTTTGATTTTGGAGCTTCTTCGTTTTTAACGCAACGTGAGCTGCGACAGATGCGCGAGCTTCTGGAAGGGTTTGTCAACGACCTTGCAGCCCGTTTGAGCCTCTTTCTCCGCATTGAAATCGATTTAACCCTCGAACAAGTGGAAGCATCAACGGTGAGAGAAGCGATGGGCCAAATGAATAGCTCAACTCATTTAACACTATTGCGAATGTCCCCTCTCAGAGGCCATACAGTGGTTGAAACTCCACTCGATATTTCTTTAGCGATTGTCAATCGACTGCTTGGAGGAGGAGTCCAGATTTCGGAATCCCCGCGACGCCTAAATGAAGTAGAAATCTCACTAATGGATGATGTCATTTCCATCATAGGTTCGGAATGGGCCAACCTTTGGTGTGACTTTAAAGACATCCAATCAAGCATCGTAGGTCACGAAACGAACCCGCAGTATCTGAGTGCTTTTTCTTTGGATGCTGCCGCCTTGCAGGTCGCGATTGATACCAAATTGGGCGACACCCAAGCGACGCTAAGGATGGTCATTCCGCGAATGACACTCGAGCCGCTCATCGGGACTTTGCGGGAAATAAAAGTCGACAGCCAGAGTATTGATACTTCGCAGAAAGGGACAGCTCCTCTTTGGGATGATCGCTTTGATGCTATCATGACTGAAGCTTATGCCTGGTGCCGAGGACCTAGTATCACCTTGAAGGAAATTGCTGATCTTAAAACCGGACAATTTCTTAGTTTTCAATCGAGTGCATTTAATGACGCCACTTTGCGTGTGGCCGAAAAAAACGCATTTAAAGGTAGCATTGGTAAAATAAATGACCAATGGGCTTTCAAAGTAGAATGTAGGAATAACGAGGATACATAACATGGCGGAAACTAACGACCCACAACCTAAAGCAGACAACAATCTGGAATTACTTTATAGCGTCCCTGTCGAATTATCGGTCCAACTTGGTTCCTGCATGATGCCAATGAAAAACGTATTAGAACTCACTCCTGGCACAGTCGTTCAACTTGATAAAAAAGCTGATCAACCCGCCGACCTCTACGTCAACGACAAGCTCATTGCTCAAGGAGAAATTGTCGTGCTCGACAATACCTTTGGGATCAAAATAACTAAACTTGCCTGATATGTCTTATTCATGTTTTCGAATCAGCATCCTAACATTGCTTCTATTGCCCATTTTTGAAGTTTTCGGGCAGGTCGAAGAACTCAACCAAGCTACGCCCGGACTACAATCTGGTAATGATATGATGGTCAATTGGGTGAAGATGCTAGGATCGTTGTTAGTGGTTTTAGCTATCTTCTTCCTCGGCGTACTTTTATTTCGGAAATACGGCACTTTACTTCAGCCAAGGAGAAGCACAGGTATGCTCCAGATCCTTGAGACCAAACCACTCAACCAGCGGAACATGCTTTATGTGGTGGAATGCTTGGGAAATCGTTTTCTAGTTGCTTCGGGCCAGCAAGGGACTCCCAGCCTGTTACCGATTCATGGGGCCTTGGAAGCATCGGACTTGGAGAGCACTCCTGAAACAGCTCCACTCAGTCCCGACTTTGCTGGGGCGATTTCCAAAGCACTAGTGGGTAAAGAATAGTTTTTCACCTCATGACCTCACCTCTCAACAATATTCTTAAGCGAGGCCTATGGACAGTTTTTTTCCTGCTCTCATACTTAGGATTGGAGGCTCAAGGCACAGGTGGATCCACCATGCCTTTTAGCCTTAATCTGGGCCTCAACCCAGCTACCGGACCAGAAGATGTGGATGTGAGTATCCAGGTACTTTTTATCCTGACCATCCTAGCCCTTTCACCAACAATAATCCTGTTGATGACCAGTTTTACTCGAATCGTAGTCGTGCTTTCTTTCATCCGCTCAGCCATGTCCTTGCAATCGGCCCCGTCGAGTCAGATTGTAGTAGGCTTGTCCCTTTTCATGAGCCTTTTTGTCATGGCGCCGACCTGGTCAAAGATCCAAACTTCAGCTGTTGGTCCTTACTCGGAAAAACAAATCACCAGCACCGAAGCCCTGAATAATGCGTCGGGAGTCATCAAGGAGTTCATGCTCAAGCAGACACGCCCCAAGGACATGGAATTGTTTGTCAACATGTCTGGAGATAGTTTCAACAACAGTAGTGAACTACCTCTCAACGTGATCATCCCAGCGTTTGTCATCAGTGAACTCAAAACAGCATTTCAGATCGGCTTCCTACTTTTCATTCCGTTCATCATGATAGATCTCATTGTTGCTGTGGTCTTGATGAGTATGGGTATGATGATGATGCCACCTGTAACAATATCCATGCCACTCAAGATCCTCCTTTTCGTCCTAGTAGATGGATGGAATTTGATCATGCAATCACTCTTGGAAAGCTTTGCCACCTGATTTGGCGATCTTCCGTAGGAATTCCAATACCATGAATCCAGATTTTGCTGTCGAAATAATTCGTTTAATGATGTTCAAGGCCAGTCAGATCGCTGTTCCAATCTTGGCAACAGGCATGATCATTGGGGTCAGTATCAGTATTTTCCAGACCGTGACATCAGTACAGGAACAAACGCTGACCTTTTTTCCAAAGACAATTGGTATTGCCTCATTTCTTGTCATTGCCTGCCCTTGGATTGTCCGGAGCTTAATTGAATACACTCAATTAATCATCCAAATGGCACCCCAAATGACTCAGTAGCAGTGTTTTAACCTTTTTATAAGGGCGGACTTTAATGTTTGGTACGCTAGCTGCTTTCATGCCGTAGAAAACGCATGGAGGCATTTTTTACCACATGGATTGTTGTAATGCTGCGCACTTCCGCATTGATTGCGGTCATGCCAGCTTTTTCTATGGCTGGCATTCCGGCAAAAATCCGAGTGGCGTTAGGGGCGCTCACCGCTCTTTTTGTTACCGGAAGCCAACCGGCCATTTCCCTCGAAGGCTGGTCTTTGGTGCATTTAGTGATGTTGATGGGAAGTGAATTGTTGGTAGGGCTTCTTTTAGGATTTGTATCCAAAATGTTTTTTTACGCATTGGATATCGCTGGGTCTTTGATTGCCATGTCTCTGGGCATCATGATGCCAACGGATATTAATCCATACCAGACCGGTCAGTCTTCTATCCCGACGGCCATTCTCTATCAGATGGCCATTATTATTTTATTCACAACAAATATGCATCACTGGTTTTTTGCCGGAATCGCAAAGAGCTATCAGGTGTTACCAATTGGACAAGCCCATTACGGAGGCAACTTCATCAATGATCTAGTTCAGATGACGGGAAGCATTTTTCCGATTGGTATCATGATAGCGGGTCCGATCATGACGATCTCCTTCGTGCTACTCTTGCTTTTTTCCTTCCTTGGCCGTGCGGTGCCGCAGATGAATGTTTTCTCTGAGAGTTTTTCCTTCAGGATTCTAACAGGTCTGATCGTATTGGGTATGACGTGTGGATTGATGGCAGAGCATATCGCTCAATTCATTCGAGGTATCCCGACCGACTTAATGAATACCGCTAAGGGGTTGTTGACTTAGAAAGAACGATTATGCCTGGGGACAACAAAACAGAACAACCCACAGCAAAAAAGCTAAGCGATGCTTTTAATAAGGGACAATTTGCACGGAGCCAAGAGATGCAAACCCTTTTTGTGACTGGCGCTGGATTTCTTTCATTACTTTCCTTTGGACCCATGATGTGGGATGACATGACAAAAATCATGCGTCACTTCTTTGGTGGCTTTAATTCTATCGACATTAAACCTGATTTTATGAGGCATTACGCATCGACCTCGATCAGTTCGGTTATGAAATTGGTCGCTCCAGTTGTAGGCGCAGCGGCCCTGGGCGGAATCGCCGCAGGTTTTTCTCAGACTCGTTTTAAGCTGACTCTAGGAGCTGGAGAATTAGACCTCAAAAAACTCAATCCAGCCAACGGCTGGAAAAAGCTAATTCCTTCTGTCAACACGCTCACCTTATTAGGTACTTCCTTCAGCAAAATTGGGGTTCTTGGTCTTGCGATGTATTTTGAAGCACAAAAAGCCATTCGATCGCCCATCTTTACTTCATCGATGAGTATCGGGGATTTGTTCATTTTTATTACCAAAATCGCCATGAGCATGCTTTACAAATTCATGATCATCATGGTGTTCTTTGCGATCCTGGATTACGCATATCAAATCTGGAAAACCAACAAAGATTTGATGATGACAAAGGAAGAAGTCAAAGACGAGACCAAGAATGCGGATGTAGCCCCTGAGGTTAAGTCCAAGCAAAAGGAAATGCGCGCAAAGCTAATGCGACGCTTGATGATTCAAAACGTGACTGAAGCGGATGTGGTATTGACCAACCCAACCCACTTTGCCGTTGCCCTTAAATACGATTCCAAGACCATGAGGGCTCCTAAAGTCATCGCAAAAGGGCAGCTCCTTATTGCTGCAAAAATCAAGCATTTGGCAATGAAACACCAAATTCCAGTGATTGAAAACAAACCTCTAGCCAGATCTTTATTCAAAACAACACAGGTTAATCAAGAAGTTCCGGCAGCACTCTACGCGGCCATTGCTGAAATCTTGGCTGCTGTTTACCGCTTAAACCCATACAAATATCGAGATAGGGCTACTGCATGAGTTTACTCGAAAAGACCAAAGATATCTTCAGTAATCCGGCTAATAAAAAACGTGCTACTGAAAGCTTAGACCTCTGGCTACCGATCGCCTTGTTTGGGGTAGTGATTTTTCTCATCCTTCCCATCCATACCTTCTTGCTGGACACGGCTATTGCCTTGAGTATCGCTAGTTCCCTGTTGATGTTGCTTATTATCCTTTACCTCAAAGATTCGGTTGATTTCACAGGCTTTCCTACCCTGCTCCTGATGGCAACCCTTTTCAGGCTATCTCTTAACGTCGCTTCAACTCGTTTGATTCTCCTAGATGGGTATGCTGGCAACATTATCGAGGCTTTTGGGAATTTCGTCGTTCGCGGAAATTATATTGTTGGGCTTGTAGTCTTCATCATATTGGTGCTGGTCAATTTCATCGTTATCACGAAGGGAGCTGGGCGTATTGCCGAAGTAGCAGCTCGATTCACTTTGGACGCTATGCCAGGTAAGCAAATGTCCATCGACGCAGATTTAAATGCCGGTGTAATTGATGAAATGGAAGCCATCAAACGTCGCAAAAAAATCCAGGCTGAATCTGATTTTTATGGAGCCATGGATGGTGCTAGCAAATTTGTTCGTGGGGACGCGGTAGCTGGAATTCTCATTACTCTGATTAATATTATTGGCGGTCTAGGAATCGGCGTAATTCAAAAACAGATGACTATGGTCGAGGCTCTTCAGCTCTACACCTTGCTGTCCATAGGAGACGGCCTCGTATCACAGATTCCTGCTCTCATCACATCTACGGCAACCGGTATCCTAGTTACACGAGCCACTGCAAAGGATAACCTTGGAAAAGAGTTAACCCATCAGCTTTTTTTCTCTTTTAAGGCCCTCTGGATCCTTTCAGCTATGTTGGGATTCATGATGTTCATCCCTGGATTCCCCTTCGCTCCGTTTTGTTCCTTGTCTATACTCACTTCTTTGGCTGCTTGGAAGCTACCCAAATGGAAAGAATCGATGATGGCATCGATCAGGACCGATAAAATGAAGAAACCTAAAACAGGAGATAAAAAAGGTGAAACAGAAGTACCCATGGAACAGCTTCTAAAACTGGATGCCATTCAAGTTGAATTGGGCTATACTTTGGTGCACTTGGCAGATCAGAGCAAGAAGGGCGACCTTCTCTCCAGAGTGACAGGCATTAGGAAAAATTTCGCGAAAGATATGGGTGTAGTTATTCCGCCCATCAAAGTAAAAGATAATCTGCAACTTCAGGGACCTGAATACCGTTTGATCCTCAAGGGCGAGGAGCACGCTCGAGGTGAGATCCATGCCGATCGCTGGCTGGCTATGAATGCTTCCGATAGCAAGGAGGTTCTGGATGGCATCCAAACAACAGAACCTGTCTATAAGTTACCGGCGACTTGGATCAGCAATGTCGAAAAGAAAAAAGCTGAATTGAAAGGTTTCACCGTAGTTGATGCAACCACGGTTCTCGTGACACATCTCTCTGAGACCATCAAACAACAGGCCGCCGAAATCTTAACGCGCCAAGATGTTCAACACCTGCTGGATAACCTGAAGGAAACCCATGCAACAGTGATTAATGAATTGATTCCTGCTCAGCTCAGCATAGGGCAAGTGCACCGAGTCTTGCAGAATTTGCTAGCTGAAGGCCTTTCTATTCGAAATCTCTCGGAGATTCTGGAGCGCGTCAGTGATGTTGCTCCGCACACTAAGAATCCAGATGAGTTGTCAGAGCACGCTCGCCTGGCATTGACCAAAACCATTTGCAAGCCTTACATCAGCGATGATGGTCTTTTGCATACTCTTTCTCTTAGTCCTGAATTGGAAAAGATTATTGGCGAGGGTATTCGAAAGACACCGAGCGAATTGGCCCTCGTCCTCGAACCAAATATTGCTCTAGCAGTGATCGAAACCTTTTCACAAGGAATCCAGCATATGACAGCGAGTGGTCTACCTCCTGTGCTGGTCTGCGGCCCTCAAATTCGGATGCCTTTGTATCGCTTTTTGAAATCCACCTTTGCCAACTTGACTGTAATCAGCCTAATGGAGTTGCCCAACCAACTATCTCTCAAGAACGTCATGACCCTTTCGCTATCTTCAGAGAAACCCCGCGAACACCAATCAAAACTTACCCCTCAAACTGTTTGATCCATGAATACGTTTAATATTATTGCCGACTCACCTCAGGAAGCGATTACTAAAGCGAGGGAAACCTTCGGTCCCGAGGCCGTGATTCAAGAAGTCAGAAAACAACCTCGCAAAGGTTTTTCTCGGCTGTGGAAACAACCCCGATTAGAATTGGTAGTTGGAGTACCAGCCCCCACTTCAAAACTTCCAAAGAAAGAAACATTGGCTCCCGAATCATCCTCTTTCTTTGATGTGTATAAGAAGCAAACTGACCCCGAGGAAGCTGACTTGAAGGCTAATTTGGAGACTGCACCACATAGCACTGATTTGAATGAAGTTCCCAAAAATACATGGAGAGTGGAGCCTATGCTCAGACGAATAGGGTTAAGCGATTACTGGGTCGATCAGCTTCTTGATAGACTTGCCCTGCGATTCGCGGGAGGATTTCCTGACTACGTTCGCGATGAATTGGCCTTCTGTCGAAGTCTACTCATGGAGCAGATTATAACCCCCAAGCAAGATCCAAGAGCGAGCCGTAAGCCAATACTTTTGCTAGGAGCCCCAGGCTGCGGCAAAACGACAATTCTCTGCAAGTGGATGGCACATCAGGTCTTTCACCATCAATTCGTACCAGAAGTCTGGCGCTTGGATGGTGATCAGGTAAATAATGCTGAATCTTTGAGCCTTTACTGTGAGATGTTAGGCGCCTCGGTTTCGCGCTTTCCAACAACCACTAACCTTGGAGCCGACGAATCACCTATTCTGATCGATATGCCAGGGGTAAGTATTGAAGATTCTGCCGCAATGATGCGATTTCAGCATCAAGTCGAAGAGCTACCGGACCACGATCGTTTCTTGGTCTTGAACGCTTGCTACGCGACCCAGATGCTTGAGGATCAAGTCAAGGCATTTATGCCTATGAACCCTAAGGGAATCATTCTGACTCATTTGGACGAGGAAAGATCATGGGGACGCTTAACAAACTTATTATTGAGTACTAATTGCCCAGTATGCCTACTTTCGGGAGGGCAAAAAATACCAGGCATGTTTGAAACCTTTCGCCCCACTCGCTTTCTAACAAACGTATTCCCTTCCTGTGCAGCGGCTTAGGGATTTTAATGCACACGTTTTTCGAATTTGGCAAGTCTTATGCTTAAGTGTGATGCCGACTTGGCGCATGAAAAATTTAATGATACTTGGAGGCATGATTGGCTTTGTAGGGAGTGGAATCCTTGGGTGGATGGCACGAGAAGAAACCCTTTGGATTTTGGTTAAGGCCAGCCTAGCCACTTGCGCGGGTGGACTGATGCTAAGGTGGTGGGGTCAGCTGTGGCTGAGCTCATTGAAAATTGCTGTCCAAGAGGAGATGGACCAAGAAACCATGAAAACTGACGACTCTGATATAAAACGGGCAAAAGGTGAGGAGTCATGAGCACAAAATGCGATGTCATCGCAATGCCCAAGGGGAGACCTAACTCTAAAAACGTTTTTTTGCAAAAAGCGTGGCAATCCTACTCTTCCCAAGATCATCAAGGAGGAGATCTTGAAAATGATTTGGTCAAGCAATACCTGCCGCTAGTCAAGACTGTCGTTGGCCGAATAGCCATAAATCTGCCGGCACACATTCATCAAGACGAACTGCTCAGCCCTGGCCTAGTAGGATTGCTCAATGCTATTCGAAAGTACAATCCCGCTGTTAGCAGCCATTTTGAAGCCTATGCTAAATACCGCATTCGGGGGGCCGTAATGGACGAATTGCGACGCATGGATTGGGTCCCTCGCACTATTCATGAAAAAGCTAAAAAAGTTGAACGTGCTATTGTTGAACTAGAGACATCCCTCAAGCGCATGCCCGAAGAAGAGGAAATTGCGAAAGCGTTGGAGTTGAGTGTCAGTGACTACCAAAAGTTGATAGAGCAAATTAGACCGGTAACCTTTGTGTCCATTGACAGTACCCACGATACTCAAGAAGGCGAAGAATACCCACGCGTTCATTTGGATGATGAAACGATGCCTGGACCTGATGAGCTTGCATCAAAACTAGAATTGATCGAAAATATCAAGGTAAAACTAAATGACCTACCCGACCGCATGAGGAAGGTCTTAGCCTTTTACTACTACGAAAATATGCGCCTCAAGGAAATAGCGGTGATCCTGGGAGTAACAGAATCAAGGGTTTGTCAGATTCACGCGGAAGCCATCATGCTGATTCGTGCTCTAGCAAAGGATTTGTAAACAATATTTTATTTCGTTTTTACCATGGTTGTCATAATAGGTCTCATTATCATTCTAGTATGTGCTCTCATACCCTGGGCCTATCACGCCCAAGAACCATACTCTATAACGGGTAACCTCGGTCTCTTAAAGAACTTTTGGGTGCCCACAGAATACATAACCATCATTGGCTTGGGGGTTGGGGCTATGATAATCATGGCTCCTTTCCAAGTAATCAAAAAAGTTATTAGTAGTGCCTTAGCCACCCTCAAAGGCATCCCCTACTCTAAGAAAGTTTACTCCGATTTATTTATGGCCATGTATGAAATGTTCATGCTGGGGCGCAAAAATGGCATGATTGCTCTGGAGGAACACGTTGGTGACCCCTCGTCAAGTCCCATTTTGAGTAAATATCCTTCCTTCATCAAAAATAAAGAAGCTTTGGAATTTTTTTGCGATGGCCTGCGACCAGTGATTGATGGGCGTATTAAGGCTGACCAGCTGCAGTCATTGATGGATGTACAAATTAAGACTACTGATCACGAAGGACATGCACCCATCGACGTGCTCACCAAGGTAGGTGATTCAATGCCAGGCTTCGGCATTGTTGCTTGTGTGATGGGTATTGTAAGTACAATGGGTAAATTATCAGAAAGCACGGAAGTCGTTGGCAAAAGTGTAGCATCCGCACTAGTGGGTACCTTCCTGGGCATCGCAGCGGCCTACTGCTTCGTCAATCCAATTGCAGCGAATGTCACCTTTCTTCACAGCACCAAAATTGATTTCCTTAGATGCATTAGTTCTGGACTTGTTAGTTTTGTAAAAGGGGCGGCCCCAGCAATGGCGATTGAAACCGCCAGACGCGGTGTTTCTTCAGATTTTCGTCCTACAGCCGACGAGTTGGAAGAGATGCTGAAATCCACTAAATAGTATTTCGGTTTCGCTGCATGTATTCATTCGCTAAAAGAAGACCTTAATATGGCTGGTGGAGGTGGTTCATGGAAAGTAGCTTATGCCGATTTCACAACGGCTATGATGGCGTTTTTCATGTGTCTTTGGTTGCTTAATGTATCCGACCCTAAGCAACTAGAAGCAATCTCTAATTACTTTCGGCCATCTTCAGCCAAAAAGTCATTACTCCCTGCTAATGATGGACTTTTACCCAACTCACTCCTTCAGGCTAATAAATTAGTAACCAAAGCAGAAGATGGAAGTGGGCCCAAAAACCTCGATTTCATTCAGGCCAGGAAGGTCAAGAAGGAGTTACTGGAGCTACTCGAAGAAGATCCTACTATCCAGAACAATCGTGAAGCGTTCGAGCTAAAGGTCACACCAGAAGGTGTGGTAATTTCAGTCTTTAATAAGCCCAGCAATCCCATCTTCAACATAGGTAGCAATAAATTAACCAAAGAGGGAAAGTGGGTAATGGGTAATTTATCCTATACCTTTGACCGGCTTCCCGAAAACGAATTTGAAATCCAGGGCCACACCAAGGTTGGTGAGGAAACTACTGATCCTTGGAAATTGTCGGTCGATCGGGCCACTGAAGTGCGTGCATTTTTTATTAATCAAAGTGTACCTACCGAACAAATCACCCGAGTCAGTGGTTTTGGCGATACCCAAGCCTTGGAAAACCAATCTGCTGAAAGTGATCTCAACAATCGAGTCGATATCCTAATCAGAGTCAACCCTTAAAGCCTTTTTATCATGACTGCATCAACTGAAGCATTTACACCCCTCACTTCATTAATGGATACCATACGTAGTGAGTCCTTCGAAAGCCTGAATACACATACGGAGACCTCATCAGAACCTGCCATAGATTCTGATCTTAACAAATCGATTCAAAACTCCGCACAAATCGCTGAGAATGTCGCCGAAAACATTGTTGCTGATGAGTCTCATGATGAAACCTGCAACGAGCCTAAAGTTCTTATTGATCGAGTTGGAGATAGAATCACTCATATCAGAGTCCTCTGCTGCTGTGGTCAAAGCGTCGTAATAGATTGCCAATATCCAGATAAAACTGAGGAAATTGTATCTGAGCAACCCACCACACCATCGCTATCGGTTTAAAAATTTCTCACTTAAGAAAAATATGAGCTGCATTTGCCCATTTCTTCAGGAGAATAAAAACGGGTAATGCCTTCAAGTAACTAGCCAGGCAGTTTACTCCGGACAACTTGACATTTTTGCCGCATAATTACCAATTCCCTTTTACTTTACTGATATTTAAAACGAATTTGAAATGGCACACCTTTTGCTTCATGAACAGAAGCGATGAATATCAGCATCCAACAGGCAGCTTCTGCCATCAAAGCTTACGAGCAATGGCATGAAACCATTGCAGGAAATTTAAGCGCTGCCACCATTCCAGGCTTCAAAGCAAAACGATTTACAATGGAGGCGGACGAAGTCAGCAAACAGAGTCAAAAAGCACTGAGCCAACCTAACTCAATTCTTCAATCGTACGAAATGCCAAAAGGTGCGAGCAAATTAGATTTTTCGCCTGGTCCCCTAAGAAACACGGAAACAGCGACAGATTTGGCACTTGGTGGACCTATTAAACTCGAAGGTGAGGAGCGCTCTCTACATCCATTCTTCGCTGTGGAGTTATTAGAAAGTGGCGAAGTAGGCTACACGAGGGATGGAGAGTTCCACCTGCAAAAAGAAGGTAATGAAGTGAGGTTAGTGACCAAACAAGGTCACTATGTATTGGGAGATAATGGCCCTATTTCTTTTCAAGCCGAAACGGGCTTGGATTTTACAATCACTAAATCCGGCCGAATAAGCGAAAATGGGCAGGATACTCAAATAAGTGTGGAAGTAGCAGCCTTCGAAGACACAAATATTCTTGAGCACATTGGAAATGGAATTTTCAAACCAACAGATCCGACGGCCGCAGAAATCTTGGATGTTGAAGGCATTGATATTCATCAATTTCATCTAGAACAAAGTAATGTTTCATCCATTAATGAGATGACGAGAATGATTCAAGCAATGCGATCGAATGAGGTCAATCATCGGGTCATACAACATTACGATCAAAGACTTGGTAAAACAATCGCAGACTTAGGAACACCTATTTAAAAAGGAAAAAATATAAAATCATGATAAGGGCATTACATTCCTCTGCCGCTGGCATGCAGAGTCAGCAAATGAGCCTTGACGTCATTGCCAACAACTTGGCCAACGTTCAAACCACAGCGTTCAAGAAAAGCAAAATCGAGTTTCAAGACGTTCTATATCAAACCGTACGACAACCTGGATCAGCTCAGGGCGCTGCTAATATTCTACCTACTGGGCTTGAAATCGGCAACGGTTCCCAAGCTGTCGCAACTTCGAAAAGTTTTACTACTGGAGAACTCGTGCAAACGGGCGATCCGTATAATGTGGCTATTCAAGGAGATGGTTTTTTTAAAGTTAACTTGCTTGACGGTAGCCCAGCATACACAAGAGATGGTGCATTTAAACTCAGTCGTGATGGACAAATCGTGACAAGCGAAGGACTTCCTCTGGACATTCCATTTGCAATACCGGACGGAACCATAAATCTCGAAATCGCTACCAACGGTACTGTTTCAGCTTTGATCGGCGGACAAGAGCAAGTTGCTGAACTTGGACAAATTCAGCTCTTTCGATTCATGAACCCAGCTGGATTACAAAGTATTGGTCGCAATCTTTATACCACCAATCAAGCGGCTGGTGATGAGGTTCCTGGGATTCCTGGTGAAAATGGTTTGGGGACCCTTAACCAGGGATCTATCGAAAAATCTAATGTCAAAGTAATCGAGGAAATGGTCAACATGATCGTAGCCCAACGTGCTTTTGAAGTGAATTCTAAAGCTATAAAATCAGCGGACGAAATGATGTCACAAACAAATAATCTGAAACGATAATCATGCATACCTTCCCCCTCTTACTCTGTTTTATCTGTAATTTACTTGTTCTTTTAGTTTCCGGGAAAACCCTTGCGGAACCCGCAGTGGAGCAAGCAACTATGGTTGTAACCAATGAATGGTTAGCTCAGGAAATTACCGAAAGGCTCAGGGAAGATTACCGGCATCTAGATGGAGAAATGATTGTGGCTCTGAGTCGGAGCAAACCAAATATCGAATTACCCAAAGGAGATCTCTCCCTAGAATTAACCTCTCAGCCAAGCGGTGGACTGCGCTCTCGAGTGCTCTTACACTATAATTTGACATTGAATAATAAGATTGTCCATAGCGACACCGTTCCAGTTATTGTGAAGGTCCTTCGAGAGGTGTTCGTCGCAAACCGAAAATTGGCACGAAAGGAGCCCATTCAGCTGGATGATTTAAAGCTGACCACAATTGATGTGCTAGACTCCCGAGATACGCCCATATCTCCCTCTACCGACCTTTCGGGCTATGAGATGAATTATACAATTCTTAAAGGAACTGTTTTATCAGAACGATATCTTCGGCTCATACCTTCAATTCATCGTGGCGACATTGTTACAGGATTGATCAAGCGAGGCCTTTTGGAGATTAATTTAAAACTAGAGGCACTTGAGGAAGGTGCCCCTGGTCAACTCATAAGACTTAAAAATCCTAACACTCGCAAAACGCTCAGGGGCATTATTCGAGATGAAGAATCCGTTATTATACCGTAAATTGATGAAACTTCCCAATATTTTTGTTTTCACCTTTTTGATTAGTCTAGTAGCTGCACAAGGCCAATTTTGGAATGATCAGTCAGGTTCTTTGGTAGCCGACATTCGTGCCCACAATATTGGCGATGTCCTCACGGTTATTATTCAAGAAACAAAGAATACAAGTAAAAACACATCTAAAGCAGCTAGCAAAACCTCTGGTGTCAACGCAGGTATAGAGGCTTTTCTCTACAGCCCAGCAGCTAGTGGGATGTTGACAAAAAAAGGCCAATTACCATCAATGAAACTGAATGGTGCGAGCTCTTTCGAATCAGATGGCAATGTCAGTAGTTCCGAGCGAATCAACACAAGGTTATCCGTCCGAATCATTGATATCCTTTCTAGTAATCAGTTTTTAGTCGAAGGCAGCCAAAAAACGTCATTTGGCGGAGAGGCTCAGGATGTCGTTATGAGAGGCGTAGTAAGAAGAGCAGATATCACTCCTCAAAATACTGTCTTCAGTTGGAATTTGGCAGATGTTACCATGCAATTTTCTTCTGAAGGAGATTTAAAAGAAGCCACCAAAAAAGGTTGGTTCACCAAAATCTGGGATAAAGTTAATCCCTTCTGATATTCACGAACACCTATTGTTTCATGCAAAATTATTTTCGCATATTGATAGCCAGTTTAATTTGGCTATCAATTCCGGTTGAAGCCGCCACAACCCGTATCAAGGACGTCACTCAAGTAAGAGGTACAGCAGCCTATGGTGTGTCGGGAATCGGCCTTGTCGTTGGTTTGGCTGGGGACGGTGACCGAAGCCAAGTTTATACTCGACAAGCTTTTTCTAATATGTTGCAGCGTAACAACATTGTTGTCCCCCCTGAAGTAATTCAGTCTAAAAATGCTGCGCTTGTTTCAGTTCAGGCCAATATCACTTCATCTGATCGTGTTGGTTCCATGGTGGATGTGGTCGTTAGCTCCATGGGTGATGCCAAGTCTCTGAGCGGAGGCACTCTTACCCGAACCCTTCTTTTTGGGCCGGATCAGACAAGAGCCTACGCGACTGTTCAAGGCCCTATTACCGTTGGTGGTTTCAGCGCAGGCGGAGGAGGACCTGGTGGGGCGTCCCTGCGACAAAACCACCCGATGGTTGGGCAAATTGTCAACGGCGCAAGAGTTATACAATCCGTCCCTGAGCCTGAAATCCTTCATCCCACGCCCCAAGGAGGAGCATATTTTGAGCTGGAGTTGAACCAGCCTGATTACATGTCAGCCGCTAAAATAGCCAGCGCCATCAATAAAACCTTTCCAGGAAAAGCAAAGGCAATAGACCAAAACATCGTCAAGGTGCTCTTTCCACAAAATCAAAATATTGGATTCGTGGATTATCTCGCTCGCATTGAACCACTCACCTTCGAGCCTGACAACCATGCTAAAATCTTAGTAAATGAACGTAGCGGAACAATTGTTGCCACTGAAAAAGTCACCATAGCACCCTGTGCCATTGCAGTAGGCGGTCTTACCATCAGTGTCGCTTCCACTCAAGGAGCCATCCAACCACTTCCTGCTGCTCAAGGACAGACCGTACCTACACAAGCAACTGATGTTAGTGTGGAGGAGACAAGCACTGGATTAGTCGCCTTGCCAGCATTACCGACCATCGATGACCTAGCTAAAGCATTGAACAATCTTGGTGTCACAACTCGGGATATGATCAACATTTTTCAAGCGATGGAAAAAATCGGAGCCCTAAACGCAGAAATCATCTATCAATAAACACCACAACAACAAAACCGCTATCAATCCTCTTTATGGAGCCAATCCAACATTCCAAATCGCGTGTAACTTACCATGCACAACCGCTTGGCTCTAATATGGACCTTACCCAACTTGCAAACCACTCTCAGCTGAGCGAAGAAGATAAATTGGAAGCTGCAGCTAAAGAGTTTGAAGTCATGTTGGTCAAGCAAGTGCTTAAAAGCGCACAACAGCCTTTAACGGAATCAGGTTCAACATTCTTCCCAACTCAAGGAACAGGTGCCATCTATGGGGACATGATGATAGATACCTTGTCTGGTTCGGTTGGGCGAGCTGGACAGTTGGGGTTGGCTCGCCTTTTCCAGCAACAATTATCATTGTTGACAGTTGAGGAAAGCAACACAAACAAGGGACCAGAAACAGATTCAAAATCAAAGTGACAACGATGACCGACAAAACAGAACAATTGGTCGAAGCGCTTAGGGAAGAGCTCAAACAATACGGCGAGCTGATGGCAATGCTCGAACAACAACAGCAATTAGTCATAGAGAGAAACGCCGAAGGCATACAGGCCATCGCCGAGAAAATCGACTATGAATCTACTATTCTTGAGCAATGCAAGGCCTCTCGGGAAGTTATTCAAAAAACTATTGCGAAGGATCTAGGTCTCGCCAACGACAATGATTTTCAAAAGATCGTTCCCATGCTTCCTGATGATTATCAACCACTAGTCAAGGCACTGATCGAGGAAAACAATCATTCCGTTATGCGTATTGGAAGGATTGCAAAACAAAATCACGTGCTTTTGAGTCGATCGATTGAAATGGTCAATTCACTGATACGCAACATCTGCCCAGATGTAACTCCCAATATCTACGACCAACGTGGAGGGGTGATGCAGCAAACGGTTTCTGTGGGGGCAGCAGTCGAACACGTTTGCTGATGTCTCCATCTCATGGATTAACTAAGGTAAGGAGAAAAGGAGTTTCATGTCAGGATTACTAGGAACTTTAGATATGGGCAATCGGGCCCTTCAGACACAAATGAAGGGGTTGGAGTTGACAGGACACAACCTGGCCAATGTCAATAACCCGGGATTCTCAAGGCAGCGGATGGAGGTGGATTCCACCTATCAGTTCGAAGCTGGACACCAATCTCGAGGCACGGGTGTTGATATCCAAAGCATCCAACAAATTCGGGATCAAATTTTGGATGCACAAATTCGTTCTGAGAAATCTACCACAGGTTTTTTAGAATCGAAAATGACAGGGCTAGAATATATGCAGGCCGGTCTTGGACCGGTCTTGAATATCATGGGACAAGATGGTCAGCAGTCTGGAGGTGCAACCGGTCTAACAGCACTTTTCAATGATTTTTCCGGGAAAATGCATGAGGTAGCCAACGATCCTTCTTCCCGTAATGCCCGTCAGTCATTTATCGACGCAGCTCAAAACTTGACTGACAAGATTCAGGAAACAAGTTTGCAGGCCCAAGAACTTCAAACCCGGTTGGACGATGAAATCAAGACTGTTGCTTCTGAAAGCAATAATCTCATTGAACGAATAGCCGAACTAAATCAATCCATTCAAAAGGTCGAACGTGGAGGATTGAAAACAGCCAACGAATTACGCGATCAGCGCATCGAAGTCCTTGAAAAGCTTAGCGAATTAATGCCCCTTGATGTTAGCACCGCTGAAAGCGGAAAGATGCTCGTTTTATCAGGCGCAACGGTTCTAGTTGAGGGAGAAGATGTCCTAAATAGTATCCTCGTCGAACCTCTTCCTGAGGGTGATCTGACACTAAATTGGAACAATGATAATGCCCCATTTCAACCCCAAGAGGGGCGCCTAGGAGGCCTTTTTGATCTCAAGACTGGAGCATTGAGGGAGGTACAGACTAAAAATGAGACCTTGGCTAAAGGGTTAATGGATATTTTCAATACCATTCACGGAGCAGGTTTTGCCAAGGACGGTTCAACGGGTCGGGCTCTGTTTGTTGGCACCGACGCAGCGTCCCTAGGGGTTGATCCAGAAATACTCCAAAATCCCACCTTACTCCAAGTCGCCAGTCGGCCAGACGAACCCGGTAATAATGATATTATTCAAGATATGATTACAGCCATGGGTGAAAATCAGGCTCAGCTGGATGATCGAAATTTTATTGAAATGCATGCCGATATGGTTTCAGAACTCGGCCAAACCATCCGAAATACCAAGCGTGAACTCGAAGATCAACAGTCACTTGAATTACTAATGCAAAAGCAACGTGAGAGCATTAGTGGTGTTTCCATTGATGAGGAAATGACTCAACTGGTCAGATACCAAAGGGCCTTTGAAGCCTCAGCAAAATTGATAGGGATTGTCGATGAAATGCTAGGCACAGTGCTTTCGATGTCTCGCTAATCAACTCCACGTAAACCAAAACCGCTGATCATGAGAGTTAGTACGCAAATGTATCCGCAGAGCCTGCTCAATCAACTCAACAAGTTGACCGCTCAACAACAAACCCTTCAAAATCAGGTTTCCACTGGTCTTCGAGTGCAAGAGGCTTCAGATGATCCAGCGGCAGCTAGAAAAATGATTCAATGGCAGACCGACATTGCTAGTTTGGATCAATTTCGAAAGAATATCGCCGCGCAGCAGGATTTAGCCAATATGAATCGTGGAGTTATCGATTCGCTAAATCAGATTTCTACTCGGGTCAATGAACTTGCTATCAAATCAGATGACACTCAAAGTCCGGACACTCTTTCGTTCTTTGCAGAGGAAGTGGATAGCTTAATCGAGCGAGCCTCCGAAGTAGTCAACACGCAATTTAACGGCAAGTACCTTTTGGCAGGAACCGCTGAGCAATCACCTGCCTTTACTTTTGAACGCGATGAGGACGGTCGCATCACTGGGGCCATTTACGAAGGAAATGGAAGGATCCGCAGCGTGGAATCCTCTCCTGGAAATAAGGTGTCAACCCAATGGATTGGAACCAATGACGGCACTTCAGATGAACCTGGACTTATTCAGGATTTTGATCTGGAGATTGATTTTTTTAGAGACTTGATCGCTTTCAGAGACCATCTAATCAGTGGCGAAACCTCCATGATTCGTGATCAAGACATCGAAAGTCTACAGCAACTCGAGGACCATTTGCTTCATTTCAACCATCGCAATAGCATAATGCAAACCAAACTTGAAGCATCCGTTGCAACACTCAATGATCAGGAACTTTCCCTAACCGGAATGATCTCTCGAGAGGGTGAGGTCGACCTTGCAGAAACGATCGTCAGACTCAACGAAGTTCAATACGCTTACCAAGCTGCCTTGCAGAGCGGAGCCAAAATCATGAATAGCTCTCTCATGAATTATCTTCGATAGACGCCACTGAACTCTCCGTGTCTCCCTTATACTCATTAAGTTTATTACGCAAAGTTCGGATACTGATGCCTAAGTGCTTGGCAGTTTTGGTGCGGTTTTGATTAAACGCCTCAAGGGTGGCAAATATATGCCTCTTTTCAATTTCTCCCAAGGTAGGAATATTGTCATCTTCTGGAGAAACCTTTTCACGCGATACTGTTGAGCTTTTCTGCTCATTTTCTGCCAAAGTCTCAGTTTTGATTTGTGCGGTCGAAGTATCCATTTCATAAGCTTCAGCCATCGGGTTAGCAGGAATGTAAATTTTACCCGACGACATTACAGTCAACCCAAGAAGCTCAGGCTCAATCAAAGCACCTTCTCCAGTTAAAATCACGGCTCTTTCCACGACATTTTGGAGTTCACGAATGTTGCCAGGCCATGGGTGAGATTGAAGTGCATCCAAACTTGATTTACTGAATCCAGCTACTGGACAGCCGTGTTTTTTGGCATAACGACGCATGAAGGTTTCGGCTAGAAGCGGAATATCAGTGCATCGCTCTCTGAGAGGCGGCACGTGAATAGGAACCACATTGAGACGAAAAAAAAGATCTTGGCGAAATTCCTTTCGCTCGACACTTTGGGTTAAGTCGCGATTGGTAGTAGCAATCACACGAACATCAACATTGATGGTGCGCATGCCACCGACTCTTTCTAGTTCTCTTTCCTGGAGAACTCTCAATAGCTTGGATTGAACTACCGGCGATATTTCGCTGATCTCATCCAGAAGAATAGTACCTCCATGAGCCAACTCAAATCTTCCCTCGCGCCGCGATACCGCTCCAGTAAAAGCTCCCTTTTCATGACCAAAGAATTCACTTTCAACAAGATTATCGGGAATAGCAGCACAATTGACCGTGATGAAAGGCTTCTTGACTCTGGTACTATTTTTGTAAATGGAGCGTGAAACCAACTCTTTTCCAGTACCACTTTCACCCTGAATCAAGACTGTTGCTTGAGTACGCGCTACCTTCCGAATTAAATCATTGAGCTGCTGGATAGCTGGTGAATTGCCCAGAATCTGATGTTCTCCCTCGTCTCCACCCCCTGAGCTTAAATGTTGATTGACTTTAAGGAGCTGGTGGAATTCACCTGCTTTCTTCAGAAGTACATCAATTTGCTCATCAGAAAAAGGCTTGATGAGATAATCAAAAGCCCCTCCTTTCATGCACTCGACGGCCGATTCAACGCTTGCATAGGCCGTCATGAGAGCTACCAGAGGGGGTGTCGCCTTAAGCTGACAATACTCTAAAACCTCTGTTCCATGGCCATCTGGCAGGCGCACATCCGCAAAAATTAAATCAAAATCGTCTTTGTCGACCAATTGCTTGGCCTTGGAGACCGAATCGGCTTGAGCCACTAAAAAGTTCTTTCGCTGGAGGGTCTCGGTAAGGTGCTTCCTTATAACCGTTTCATCCTCTACAACAATGATCTTTTCAATGGCCATGTTTGCTAATAATCAGGAAGTATGCTTTTGGTAGGTTTTCAGTGCATCGCTTGGCCGATACTGGGCTGAAGATGGGATTTGATTGGATGGCACCATACCTTTTTTGAGAAGTAGTTTTTCATTCTCTCTATCCAAGGCCACCATCTTCATAATCAAATCCGTGCCATGACCAATAGCTGCATATACTTCTTTGGGGATGGGGTCCTCGGGGTGGACTCGCTCGTGATCTTTTAGAGCTACACGGTGTCCTTGTATAAGGCTTACTTGCTGAGAGAGTTGGGCAAGAAGTGTTCGCTTGACAGCTTGATCCGGGGAAGAAACATCGGTGGCGTGATCCTGAGAAAGCCACTGGTTTTCCTGCTGAATAACAACAAGCAATTGACAACAGATATCGTTGTGGGCTTCGATGTCGTGTAAAATTTGGCTCGTGTCCACCATAATGGATGGAAGGCCAGCGAGAAAACCCTACACACTCACCCTAAAGGTTTTGTGGAGGGGAGGTTGAACTCATCCCGATGAGCCATTTCAAATCTTTAGCTTGCCTCTCCGAGAATTCTTTGATCTCGGCTTCTTTGGAGCCGGGAATTTCGTCGCCTGCCGAAGTAATAAGCTTGATAATTTTGTTATAAAATTCAAGAGCTTTCTCATTATCCTTTAACTCCTCCTTCAGCATAGCCGTTTGGAAATACAGATCAACTTCTTCAGCAAATTTCTCGGGGTCAGTTAGATGCGATAATATATCCGGCAACCGGCTCAGCAGCCCTTCGTAAATTTTGACCGCTGATTCCGGCTTTTCTTTTTGGATAAAGACTTGGCCCATCTCCTTACCTATTTTGAGCTCCCACCCCTTAAGATCCTCCTGCTGAGAGTCGTTTGCGTTATCCAAGATCATCCTAAGCTGATACGCCGCATCGTCATCTAGATCTTGATTAAGATAGGCCTTAGCCATAAAAAATCGGATGTCGGGTGTTTTGACATGGCTCAGGTTTTGCTTCACCGCCAGAAATTCGCTCGCTTCTTCCGTAACCTTTTTCCAATTTCCACCTTTAAAATAGGAATTGATGACTTCGAAATGCACTGCAGGTCGATCCAGCTTATGAGCTAAAATATCATCTCCATGTTGTTGAGATAGAAGCCTCTTGTAAAGCCTTCCAGCCTTATCGAATTGTCTATCGTCGCGATAGGTATTTGCGATCTCAACTTTGGCTTTCAACGCAATGTTTTCCATGAGCAGCTGATAACCATCTTCGATATCGCTCATTTTAGTTGTGATCGAAATGACAATATGAAATTGTTCGATGGCTTGATCCATAGCCCCCATTTGATCCCTCAGTAGTTGTCCCATCCTCAAATTCACAAGGGCACAGTTATGATCATCTGGAAAGCGCGACAAGTATTGAGAATAAATCTGGAATTCACGGTCATAATATCCCTGCTTATTTGCAGCCAAAGCAATCTGCAGGAGGGCCTGACGACGAAACTCGACAGGTGGCACCTCTTTGATTAATTGGGAAAATGTTTGGGTAGCGCGTTCATATTCTTCCTGCTTAAGAAAAGACCTACCTGCATCGTAGAGCGCTTGATACTCTTTAATTTTTTTTGACTTATAATTCTCAAAGGAAGAGCTCTGAATGATGGGGTCGGTGAAGAGGTCCGGAAATTTAATGAAAATTGGATCCAACCGCAGCTCTTGGGGTAGATTTTGAAGCCTTTCAAAATTACTGGGTTGATTTGTGTCCGGCATTGTAGCCAAGGCTTTCTCTGCAGGCCCTCCAAAATCCGCTGCTGAGATCTCACCCTGAAAAAACAGAAAGATGATCGAGAAGAGGAAGCGGGTTAATGCGAAAAAAGAGATTTGGGAGCAGTCAATACGATACAAAAACAACAGTTTCATTTAAGGGGTTATAGAAGTTGTCCTAAGACGTGGGTTACTCAACACCCAATTAGGGGGTCTTACGCCTAGTCAAAGAATTCGTCACAGTGGAAGGATTACGATTGCCGGATGATGAAAAATAAGTCGCTAAATCGTCAAGCGATACTTTTTCGGACCGTGCAGGAGGTGACAAAATATCTTTTGAAGTAATAGAGATAAATGGTTCAAACCCTTCTTCCACGGGTCTCGATGGACCCGTTGGAAGAAATGGGATGAAAACGGTCTGACCCACAGTGTTGGTTTGTGTGATAAGATCGCTAGAACTGGTAAATTCTTTTTTAATAGGAGATGGAGAGGCGTTAGTCCTGCCCGTAGAAAATCCAATTGAGGACTCCTCACTAGCCAGTTCAGCCTTCATAATTTCAGAGGAGAGCGGCGGTAGCTCAAAAAAATTGTCCTGAGTCCGAATCTCATTCTGAATCCGAACGGCCGAAGTCCCAGTATAAGGGAGATAGCCAGAAAATTTGGAATTATTACCCGCATAGCAAGTAATAACTACAATGCAAGCAGCCACCGTCCCAGTGGTGGGCCATTTGTTTAAAATGTTAAGCTTCCTTGCCATATTTGCCCTCTGATAAAATAAGAATCATCCTTGATCCTCGCCCAAAAACTGCTCATACCAAATAAATGACGATTTCGGGCGTTAAGGCCACGACTAGGTATCTGGAGAACGCGCTTTCTTGCCTACCATCATAGGTTCGGCAAAAAAAGATATGAACTTGAGTAAATCTTTGAGATTTTAATCAATAAAAGAGGCCCTAATTCGATATCCATGAGCCCCAAGCTCAACGAATTTATAGCATAGTTTACCAAATCTCAAAAATCAATCCAGTAGGTCAATACTATGCAGGATGAAAATTCCAACATATTTTCAATCGGCTTTGTTCAGCTGAATCAGCATCAGGAAATCATTGCCACCCACTGGAGTCGACCCGATGCCATCCAAGCCGAATTGGATGATTGGAAATCCATGCCATGGGATCAGTGGCTGAAACACGCTTTCCTCTCGTCAGAGACCCTGCCGTTAGCCACAGCCTCTGAAAGTGGGTTCCTGATGATTCAACAGGGCGCTTATCATCAAGGGGGTATTTACAGGTGGGAGATCTGCAATCATGAACAAGGAGCCTGCATTAGCCTCGCAAAGGTCTGTCAAGAACACCTCGTTGGTGAGCTCAGATTAGAAAAGCAGAGCATCCCAGTTCAGGCAGAAAAATTATGGCTCGGAGAACACTCATGGCTGGATTGGCTTTTGCCTGGATGGATTCATGATGCCAACAATCACTTGATTGGGCTCTCAACCCTCACCCAGTGGCTGAAACAATCCATCCACTCATCAGCGAATCCTGAGGAAAAGGACCTTCAAAACGTGGAGCTGGCCCATGAATATATCTCCAGCGCTCAAAAGATGCTCCAACAGTTGAACACCTGTTTACATCAGGGATCCAAGGCGTCTGAGGTTGATTGGCTTGAAGCAATGCTGAAGGAATGCATTCCCTTACTGCTGCTGGGAATCATCCATTTTGGACTGACACCCTTTTTATTTTTCTGGCACGCCTTTCCTTATCAATCCTTTTTTGGGCACAGTGTGCATCTTCTCTTTATCTCGGGTATGCTCTATCTGCATCAACTCAACTATGCTATTCGTCGACTTGCCTTTATGATACCGGATCAAACACTTCGCCAGGATACCGAGTTGTTCACTGGGCTGAATCGACGGGTGTTGAGTTTTCTCATGGGGCTGGGGATGCTGTATTGGAGCATGGGTTGGTTTACCGCCATCCCAGCACCATTGTATGCACTCTTGAAGCTCGTGGATCACTTGATTCCAG
>CACEMW010000006.1:0-67066 GCA_902560705.1 uncultured Verrucomicrobiota bacterium | reverse complement strand
GATCAAGAGTGAGATGATTTGTTCTTAATTTTTGTTCTAATAAAATCCGTTCGTTTTCATCTGTGATCGTTTTTTCTCTTACCATCAGGTGAAGTTGCTCTAACTTCAGTGATTGAATATCTGTCGCGAGCTCCTTGAAGGTGTTAAACATAGCATCAATTTCTATCTCAAGAATCTCTCGCTTAATCTCCTTGGAGCGATTTTCAAAGTTTTGGTGTGAAGCGTAGGTAATGCTTGGCAACAAAAAAGAAAAACTGAAGGCCAATTCCAATAGGGAGAAGTGTTTCATCGCAGTTTTAAGGTCTGACGGTAGAGGCTTTTTGTCAACGAGCTTTTGTTTTGGAACTCAAATTGGACGTGAATACTTTCGGTATCTCTGGTCAAAATCAGTGTAATTGGTCTACTCTTAGCATTCAAGGCACGAAATCAGCATAGAAAAGCATTTTTGATTATGGTATTAAAAAAGAGACCAAACCCAATTGATATGATTTATGCGGACTGAAACACCGAAAACCGATTGGTTCATATTCACGACGACCTTCGTTCTTCTTGTTGGGACCGTTTCAGCCCTCCTCGTTGCTCCTTCTACTAGTCAAAATGCTATCAAAGGAATGCTTTCATACATCACGAGTGAATTAGGCCTTGTTTTTATTTGGTTCGGCATAGCTGTGCTTTTTTTCTCCTAATCGTCGCGCTAAGTCCAATTGGCGGCATCAAGCTGGGCTTACCTAACGATCGCCCAGAACATTCAAAACTGAGTTGGGTTGCGATGTTGTTTTCGACAGGTATCGGCACGACTATATTATATTGGGGGGCTATCGAGTGGATTGAATATTATTTGGCCCCGCCTTATGAAATGCCACCTCGAAGCGAGGATGCCCTGAAATGGTCTACCCCTTACGGAATGTTTCACTGGGGTATTATTGGATGGGCTCTTTATTGTTTTCCAGCTGTTTGTCTCGGATACGCTTATCATGTTCACCAAGGGGAATCCTTAAACCTTTCAACTGCTTGTCGTCCGATTTTGGCGGGGGATAAGGAAAACATCTCGTCAAGAATCGTAGATGTATTATTCATGGTTGGCCTATTGGGTTCATCGGCCACAGGGATCGGCTTAACTACACCGTTGATCACCGAATCGTTTAGTAAATTTTTCGGTGTTAGTCATTCAGTATGGTTAACCATGGGTGCTGTTGGATTGGTGCTGGTAGTCATTGTGCTCAGTGTTCATGCCGGATTGGAAAAGGGGATTAGAAAATTATCTAATTTAAACATGATCTTGCTGGTGCTTCTGTTGATGCTGATTGTTGTTCTTGGCCCCACCAAATACATTTTTAGTCAAGGCTTGAAGAATGGTTGGTTCATGCTGACTCACTTAACAGAGATGGGTGGGGTTTACTACCCCTCGAAAAATAAAGCGTTCACAGAAAGTTGGACTGTTTTCTACTGGGCTTGGTGGCTTTCACTTGGCCCTTTTGTGGGGATGTTCATTTGTAAAATTTCCAGGGGAAGAACCTTGCGGCAATTAATTTTAAGTGTACTTTTTTTTCGGCACACTTGGATGCACTATGTGTGTGGCTATTTTAAGCGGTTATTCTACGTTCCTCGAACAAGAACAAGGAATGGGGGTCATCGATTCTTTCGAGAGGAACAAGCACTCAGTAGTGATTCAAATAATAACCTCGTTACCACTTGGGGACTGGATTCTACCTTTGTTCTTTTTGCTCTGTATCTCCTTTGCTGCGACTACTTATGACTCTGCATCTTACACTCTTGCTGCTGCTGCGACGATTAAACTTAAACCTAGGGCTCATCCAGCTCGGTGGCACCGAGTCACATGGGCTATCCTCTTAGGAAGTTTACCGCTCACTCTATTGTTACTAGGGCAATTTTCTGAGAATGGTGAACAAGTGAACACTTTGCTATTATTGCAGACTGCATCTGTCGTAGTATCGATTCCAATCCTATTTATCGGGGTACTGATGATTGTATCGTTTTTTATCCTTTTGAAAAAGCTTAAGTTAGCAATGCTTACTGCCAGAACAAATGATTAAAATAGGGATTGTATAATTGAAGCGACGTCCCCCAATTTTGGCTGCTATAATGGCCCGTTCGTATTACAAAGTTTTAAAACGTATATGTTCGCCTGAGATGTCCGCATGTGGAGTGTCCTCAAATGAAGCTGTTACCGTAACTTAAGATCTATATGCATTGACCTCGGTTTTAATGTCCGCGCTGGAGGGCTTCGAGTAAGTTTCCATCCAATTTATGACGCAAGCCGGGGTTTAACCCCGTTTTTTTTGGGCGGGGGGCATATTATCCGGAAATACTTTCGATATCCCTGCAAAATATTTGTGACTCAAATTACTACAATTGGTCTGCGCTTTAACTTCAAGCTGCGCTTGGATCTAAAGGGACAAAATCCATGCTAATTCCCCCGGCTAGCTTTGGTCCAATTTTTTTCACCATCTTCTTATGTTCAGGGTGCTGGTCGTAGACTTTGAGATCTTCTTTTTTGTCAAAAAGGGCTACTTCACCATATTGAAAACCTTTGCCATTTGGGGAGTCATTCTTCCCAACCCAGAACTCCTTCAGCACGGGGATCTTATCTTGCAGCGCTGCTAATTCTTTCATTAGCTCCGCAATTTCGATCTCAGATACCTCTGGTTTGAATTTGAAATAATGTAGATGGTAGAACATCCCACTTTTCTCATTCTTCGCTGAAATAGGGTTTACACCCAAAGAAGCTAGAAGGGCGGCAGCTAATAGTTTTCGTTTTTTTGTATCTATATTTTTCATACGTGTTTTATGAGCGGATTGATTTTTGTTTGAATAGTTTTGTGACCAAAAATATCGAAAAATGATACACAATTTTCGGTTTGCTTGTTAATTCAAACGTGTCAAACCCGCTAACATTTCTCAACTAAAATTGAATGGAGACCAAAAGACATGTAAGGACATGACACGAGGGAAAGGATAATTCGCCTCAACCAGCGAGCCAAAGGTAAGGGGATATACTACAACAGTAGAGGCATCCTCAAAGGCAACTCAATGTTGGTTATCGTCAGTCCGGTCAACGAGCCCATGAGTGAGACTTCCGAGCCGGAAGATTCCGAGTAAACTTCCATCCAATTTCAAAGAACAAGCCGGGGTTCATCTCCGGTTTTTTTGTGCCCACATTCAGTGTGAATTTATTCGATATGTCTTGACGATATCGCGCAAATAATTACTCTACGACCACGCGATCAAGAAAGCGTAAACCTCTGTCTCTTAATCAATTGATTGTAGGTTCGAGTCCTACTCGGGGTACTAACTTTATTTTCTGGCATCGCACATTCTCTGCCGCCCAACCTCCTAGGAGGCTTCGATTCGATGAAAGCAACCTTATTCCAGTGCAAAGCAGTCTTCCTAGGTCTTCCATGGATCTTCATTTCACAAGGCATTCTCCTCGGTAACCATTCAGGAGTCACACTAACCGAGACCGTTTACCAGAACGCGGTCGGTGATATTGCTGGGGTCTATTCTCGGACTCAAGAATACGGTGATCAAATCATACTCGGTGGCGACAGCAGACACATTCTAAGCTTTTCATTTGAATACCGAGGTCAGTTTGAAAGCGAAGGAGACGAAACCTGCGTTTTACGGTTCTATGCAAACGATGGCGATTCCCTTGTTGTAAATGAGGTTGAGACTTCACCACCTGGAACATTGTTATTCGAGAGCGATCCTTTCACCATTTTTCCAGATTACAACACTGCGACCATCACCGATATCAATGTAGACCTGCCGATCAGTTTTACGTGGACTGTAGAATTTGGCGGGCTTCGAGGCATATCATCGGATCGAGCAGGTTTGGTCTTGAGAAATCCTCCCAATATTGGGCTGAGCTTTGACGACATATGGGTCAAAGCTGCCAATGGTTGGGCACCCTTTCGTTTTAATGGTAATCCAGTGGCCAATTTCGCCGCTTTGGCTGTCGGGGAGAAAGATATCAGCCTTGCTTTTATTGAGCGCTACGACCATGGCGATGATCCGCCCACACTCACCCTTCAAGGTCCAAGGGATCAAACAGTGATCATCTATGCATCGGATGATTTTAAGACATGGATCCCTTTGGCTCACGATCAACTCAACGGCCTTACCCTCACTTTAAGAGACCCTGGTTTTAATCCCGGAATCCAACGATTTTACAGAGCCACTTTTGCGAACAGCACGCTCATGTCGATCAACAATCTGAACATGCAGCCGAATGGCATGGCTAATATGGTCATTACTGGGCCCAGCGGGCAGCCTTTCACCTTGCAGGCTACTTCGGACTTTGATCAATGGCGCAACATCCTATCCTTTACTTTTCCGACACGCCCCATGAACGCATCGGACGCCGGAGTCGAAGGCCAGGAAATGCAATTTTACCGACTGATTCTTTCTGAGGTAACCGTGGAGAATACTGTATTCACCGATCAAGCCATCGCAACTTACCCCACAGACTTCGCCCCTCGGCCGACAGATTAAGATCCCATGATAGTTTGGCGGAGTATCGGCTGCACCACTCTCCCATCCACATCGGTCAGGCTGAAATCTCTTCCTGCATAGCGGTAAGTAAGCCGTTCGTGGTCTAACCCCAACAGATAAAGAATTGTCGCAAGCAGGTCATGAACGTGTAATTTGTCTCTTGGGTCATAGTAGCCATACTCATCGATGGCACCATGGCTGAACCCACCAAGAAAACCACCACCAGCCATTCACTAGGTGAAGGCGTGCGGATTGTGGTCCCTCCCGTCCTTCCCTAGGCGGTGGGCGTCCGGACAAATTCACCACCCCAGATGACCAACGTATCCTCCGGTAAGGGTTGAGAGACATAGCTTAGAAGACTCACCGGCTTGTCCTGGATAGCCAAGCATGCATGCGACCACCAGGGACCATGTTCCTAACCAGCCGTCAAGACCTCTACAGGTGAAGCCCTGGGGAAGGTTGGAGGTTTTTGAAGAAATGCAAGCTAAGTTGAAGCACATGTCCTTCGTTGCACTATGCAGAAATCGGGGCATGACATCTTCACCTTAGCTACAGCATGAGGTTTCAGCTTTTCTGATAAATTTCTGAACCCTGGTCTAAAAACTCCTTTGACTTGTCGTCCAGGCCCTGTGACAAAACTTCTTCCTCACTGACTCCCTGCTTGCGCGCGTATTCGCGCACATCTTCAGTGATTTTCATGGCGCAGAAGTGCGGTCCACACATGGAACAAAAGTGAGCTGTCTTAGCACCATCCTGAGGAAGTGTTTCGTCGTGAAATTCCCGAGCACGTTCCGGATCCAGCCCCAGGTTGAATTGGTCTTCCCAGCGAAACTCAAATCGTGCTTTGCTCAGGGCATTATCCCGATATTGAGCGCCAGGGTGTCCTTTTGCCAAATCTGCTGCGTGCGCTGCTATTTTGTAGGTAATGACGCCTTCCTTGACGTCGTCACGATTGGGAAGCCCCAAATGTTCTTTCGGAGTCACATAGCATAACATGGCACATCCATACCACCCGATCATGGCCGCACCGATGCCACTTGTGATGTGGTCGTATCCAGGTGCCACATCCGTTGTCAAGGGTCCCAATGTGTAGAAAGGGGCCTCCTGACACCATTCCAGCTGCTTGGTCATGTTTTCCTGAATCTTGTGCATGGGAACATGCCCCGGGCCCTCGTTCATCACCTGAACACCTCGATCCCAAGCCCTCTGCGTGAGTTCTCCCTGAACCTTTAATTCGGCAAATTGCGCCTCATCGTTGGCGTCGGCAATGGAACCTGGACGTAAACCATCACCAATGGAAAAACTAATGTCATAGGCAGCCATGATGTCGCAAATGTCATCCCAGTGAGTGTAAAGAAAGTTCTCCTGATGGTGTGCCAGACACCACTTGGCCATGATGGAACCTCCACGCGAAACAATGCCCGTTGCTCGACGAGCCGTCATGGGCACGAATCGCAAAAGTACACCTGCGTGAATGGTAAAATAATCCACCCCCTGCTCAGCTTGCTCAATGAGCGTGTCCCTGAAAATTTCCCATGTCAAATCCTCTGCACGCCCATTGACTTTCTCCAGTGCCTGGTAGATCGGCACCGTGCCGATTGGCACGGGAGAGTTCCTCAAAATCCATTCGCGGGTGGCATGAATATTTTTGCCGGTCGAGAGGTCCATGACGGTATCCCCCCCCCCACTTGATGGCCCATCGCATTTTTTCAACTTCTTCCTCAATGCTGGAAGCAACGGCAGAATTCCCAATATTTGCGTTGATCTTGACCAGGAAATTGCGCCCGATAATCATCGGTTCCAGCTCAGGATGGTTGATATTACATGGAATAATAGCTCGCCCGCGGGCGACCTCATCGCGCACAAATTCCGGGGTGATCTGGTCGGGAATGCTGGCCCCCCACGGTTGGCCAGGGTGCTGATGCTCCAGACTGGTCTGGTTCAAAGTCCTGGATTCCTCAGCCATCTTGGCTCGCCCCATGTTTTCGCGGATGGCAATGAATTCCATTTCTGGAGTGACGATACCCTGGCGGGCGTACCACAACTGGGTCACTGGGTGCCCCTTTGAGGCACGCAGTGGTTTTCGCTTGAGACCAGGAAACCGTTTAAGCGCAGCATCAGCCCTGGACTCGGCAGCCGATTCGGCATGTTTGGTGGAAAGATAGCCATTGTCTCCCGGGCACACTTCCCTTCCCTCATAGGCTTCGACATCCCCACGTGAGTGAACCCACGAGTCTCTGGTGGCAGGAAGGCCTTCAGTCACCAAGCCGGTGAATTCGGGATCACCCCATGGGCCGCTGGTATCATAGACACGGACCGGTTCGTTGGGATGCACCTGGCCGTTGACAGAATGAGTATCATGGAGCGCAATTTCCCTCATCGGCACCTTGATGTCCGGATACTGGGATCCGGACAGGTAAACTCGCGTGGAGCATGGCAGTGATTCTCGACTGGGGGATTGAGCTTCTTCCTTGTTTGCTATCATGAGAATGGTTGGTGTAGCACTGAATCAGTGTTTTGCGACAATGATGCAGTTGTAGCGGACGATCAAGCACGAGCACTGATGAAAGAGCCTTTTGAGCTTGATGGTCCGATCAACCGCCTGCAAAGCAGTGCCTCTTTAACAGCAAGCTAACTTTGCCCTGAAGGAGGGTCAAGGGGATATGAAAGAAGTCCTTTTCCTTTCAAACGCTAAAGTCAATGAACCGTTGAGGTAGCCTTCAAACTTCCTGGCTCGATGCATCCTTTGCGGGATAAAAATATTCATCGAGCTTTTGATCCAAGAGCTTCTTCAAGCGCAAGACCTCCCGCTTGCGGGACAAATACCGCTGCAGGGCATTTCCCATGAGGCTTTTGGATTGCTTTCGAAATCTTTTCAGGGCCTCTACCAAAGGCAGGCCCTCGAGGGATGGCAAGGCGAGGAGAAGTTCTCTATGCAGGTCATCTCGGAGTTTTTTGGTATCCGCAACGATCTGCAAGGCATTCTGGTGAGACTCCTTCGATGCATGCATACCTTCCAGCAGCTGGCATTGAAAAACGTGGCAGCGGCTGGGGCGCTGGGCATAAATCTGGCAACACCCCACGTTGAGAAAAACACACGTCTGGGGGAGTAGCTCACGGCCCAATCTCGACTTCTCGTTTTCATCAAGAGCAACACTTGCAAAAAGGGTACCATCGCAACACATCCCACAACGAGTGCAAAGCTCTGATTCCGCACCCGCGGAAATCGTTGAGCAGGATGTATTGGGCGTAGAAGGTGGATGCATGGTGGCTCCGTACTTACTTTTTCTGCTGGAGATAGGCCACTAGGTCGCGGAGTTCGAACGCACTCAGCACGCCCCCCATAGGAGGCATGGATGAGACTGACACAAGTTTGGATTGGGTTATGTCTTGAACGGGTAAAACATGCTTCATGCCATCAGCTGAGTGAAGCGTCCATGACTCGGAGGTTTGTTTTATGAGACGACCAAAAAATTGGTCTCCTTCTGCGGTCACGATCTGCCAGTTCTCATAACCTTGAGCCATGTTAGCCGATGGATCGATCAGCGATTCCAACAAATAGAGCTGGTCGTGGCGCCCCCCTATCCCATCCAGTACGGGGCCTGCCTGAACCCCTTCACCACCCCCTTCGTGACATCGGCCACATTGCGCCAAAACATGCCCTTCATAAGTTTCCTGACCCTTGGCGGGATCTCCCCCGCTAATCAGCATGCGCCGGTACTTCGGATCGGTCAAAGAGGTCGCCGCCAGTACCTGAACTCGCATATCATCTTCAAAAAGGCTTTCCTTACATGCCGTGAGAGCTTGCAAGACATCCAACTGCAATTCGGATGAAAGTGGCATCCCCGATGATCCGTTCTGAAGCTGCATCAAAAAAGCCACTCCCTCGGCTGTCGAGAATCGGCCCAGCATGGCAAGACCTTCCTGTTTTTGCTCAAGGGTCCATTGGTCAAAGGATTGGATGAACCTTTGGGTAAAACCATCGACATCCAAAGAAGCGATCCCCATGAGCGCCATAAATTGAAGCGAGGGCTCCCCTTCGTTGAGAATGTTCCGAAGCAGAGGTCCGACGGATTGATCTTCACTCTGGATTAACTGCTTGAGCGCATGGGAGCGCATGGGTGCTGGGTAATCATCGGAACGAACCCATTCCATCAACACATCGGCGTCGACCGAAAGTTGATATTCATACGCCAAGTCCATAAGGCTGCGGCGAAAGGATCCATCAGAAGCATCCAGAAGCGACTGAAATTGATGATCGAGGATTTCTTTTCCGGCTAGTGAATCTCGATGAAGGGGATGTCTGACTCGCCCCACGACGCGATCGACAAAAGGTACCTTACCCCATGTAGCCAAACTCATCAACGCCTCGATCCGCATGGAATCGCTGCGTCTTCCATCGCTTGCCAATTGCATGAGATGCGCTGCCTCTTTCCTTCTCCCAATACGCATATTGGCACTGATCGATCGTCGCATCACCGATTCGTCCATGGCCATATCTGGGCGATAGGATTGACTCCATTGCGCAAGCATCGGTAGCGCTTGAGGGATCGAAAAATCATCGTGAACCGCCCTGGCAGCCTCCTGCACAACCCACGGATGAGGATCCTGTAAAAAGCGGCTAACCAAGGGCGATTTCAATCGGCGCAATGCCACCACCGCTGCTCGTCTTACTTCAAGAGCATCATGGGAACCGCAGTCAGCAAGACGGATTGGTTCTCCCATCCCCACCCATGCCATGACCCCAGCGTGCCTCAGCAACGGATCCTCTCCCGCATTCCATTCAAGTAATTCAAGCACCGCATCAAAGGCCTCGGCATCTCCACACTGTCCCAAGGAAATGGCGGCGTGATAACGGACGCGGGGCGAGGGGTCCTTCAGAGCCCTTTCCAAAACATCTCTCATGGTGGCAGCCTTGAGGTTCCCCATCAATTTGATCACCTGTGCACGGAGTTCGGTATCGGAATCCTGTATGGGCAGCTGCATCCACCTTTCGCGTGAGAAGGAAGGTTTCAATTGACCAATCCCCCATAAGGCATGCACCCGCCCCAAAGAGGATCGAGCTTGATCTTGAACCACCTCGACCAGGGCTTCGAGTGCATCGCGACGCACCCACTCAAATTGCGCCTTCAGACGCACCCGCTGATCAGCATGTTCCAAGGCCCGATACAGCAACTCCTCCCTGGCATGTTCAAAATCACTCGCAAGGAGCTGCTGAACCTCTTGACGCAAGGGCGATCCCCCCTGCCTCGGATCATCCACGCGGTAGATGGCTCCCTTATCATTGGGCATCCACATACCGCCCCAATCGGCGATGTAGGCCGCACCGTCCGGACCAAAGTTGATGGCGCTGGCCATCAATCCCTGGTGAAAAACATGCTCATCGACCATTTCAAAAGAGGCTCCCTTGGGCTTTAACTTGAAGGCAGTGATTTTCTTAACCGGGAATTGAGCCAGGAAAAAGGTGTCACGATACGCATCGTTGAGGGCTGTCCCTGGGTTGAAGGTAAAACCTCCGGGCCCGACTGAATAGTTGGATAGAGCAGGTGTGATGTAGGCTGCTTGTTCCGGATGATGAGGCACCCACATCCGCTCCTCAATCCATGGACTGTATATGGGTACCCCAGTGTAGGGTGCCCAACCTTTGGTACGGAATTGCCAGTTCAAACGCCAACCTGCATCCGACCCTTCAGCGATATAAACCAAGCGCTCTCTCTCGCCCCTCACATCTCCGTCGTTATCGACCGAAAACAGGTTTCCATAGGCATCAAAAGCAAGCTCCTGCACGTTGCGCAGACCCGTTGCAAAAATCTGCAGGTCAGAACCGTCGGGCAGCATACGCAAGACGCCACCGGTGTTGGGATGGTAAAGGCGCCGTCCCTCCTTGGTGTGAAGGGAAATCCCGTTGTCACCCACCGAAAAATAAATGTATCCGTCGGGGCCCACGGTCAGTCCATGTATATCGTGCCCATCGTAGGCAGCGTGTACCCCAAAGCCGCGATGAAGGATTTCTTGCTGGTCCGCCACACCATCAGCATTGGTATCCTTCAATCCCCAGACATCCGGATAAATGGTAAAATAAACCCGATCTTCAAACGGCAGTACACCTGCCGCAGCCCCGTGATTCAATTCATTGAACCCCTCAGCAAAAATCGTACTTTGATCAGCCACCCCGTCCCCATTGGTATCCTCCAGCCGGTAGACCCTGTCTTTGATCATGGTTAGGTCCCGCCAATCATGACTTCCGTCCCCATTGTAATCCTTCAGCCAGTAGCGATTCTCGGAACTTTTTTCTGGGGCCATCCAACGTTTGAAAGCATCCACCTGGCTTTGATAGGTATCCGAAGCCAAGTCCTCCAGCACCCAGGATTTGTGCGCCCGAATATCGATATCAACGCTTCCTCGTCGCAACGTCTCCACCACATAAAGCGCACCATGGTCATCAAAACTGAGGGCAACAGGGTTGGCCAGCATCGGCTCCCGGGCCCAAAGGGTTTGCGCGAGGCCTCGTTCAATCAAGGGTCGATAAGGCTTCTCTTCTTGTTCATTCTGAGCACGGACCTTCATACCGACTCCCCATCCACCATGGGAAAGAATCCAAAACAGGCAGGCAGCAAAAAAAGAAACGTGATGGGTAGATGAGATCACATGCATGACTTTGAAATCTTGCCGTAGAGTCTGGAGCTTGCCACCAAAAAAAGCCCCTCATGAAACCAGAAGATGGGTGTTGCCAAAGGTAATGGGGCTGGTTTTAGTCAAGACATGTCGCCCGTCATCCCCGTTTCCCTTTCATCCCTGTTGGTTCGGTCGATCCATGGCATGTTTTGCCTTTGGGGTTGCCTGGCAACCGTTTTACTACTTCGCGCCGCGGATTTCCCAGCCACCAGAACCTCTGAACAATGGATCGGCTACACCTAAATGGCCACTCGTGAAGCAGGTGGTCGTCACACCAACATCCGCACCGATGGCAGGCATCTGATCATGACATCGCTGATGGAAGGTGTCTCCCAGCCTTTTCTGATGGCGATCGATGGCATCCAAAAACACAATCTTTCCAGCAAGGAACAGTGTTTTACTTATGGTTTCAACGCCTCACCGGATGGTGAGTGGATTTGCTATCACGAGGATTATAAAATTTATGTAGACCACAAAAACGGTTAACAAAAAAGGCATCTTAATACAGGAAACCCCTTCAACTTTGGTGCTGCATGGTCACCCAATAGCACTGAACTGTTCTTCGTCATTGGAGAACATTACAATTGTCGCCCACCATTGCCCATCTAACGAGCGGGCACATTCAAACGGTCGCCCAGGGTGGCGGCTATGCGGGTGTCACCTTATTTCTGGACATGGATGACTTTCACGAGGGCAGCAGCGATACCCCAGTGTGGTCCATGGATGGCAAAAGCATCTTTTTCACAGCTTAAAGGAAAAAGGTCGTGGAGCTCCTTGAAATAAGCCCTGGAAACGAAGAAAAACAACTGACGCAGTCCCTTCGAGGAGAGAGTCATTACCACCCGAAATCCTCTCCCGATGGCCATCTGATCCTTTACGGTGGACACCGGAAGAGCATCAGGAATCTCTACAAGCAGCACCTCGAAACCGGTTTGGAAATACGCCTGACGCATTTGACTCAGGGCCAGGCTGCCATGTGGGCTCATTGGCAGCCTCAGCCAGCAGCCAAATCCTCATCCATCACTCTACCCTGAGAAGGAGACCCTACCTCTTCAGAAGATCCCGCTTCCAAAGCTGGTTTTTCGGGAGAAGCAGGCAATGCCTGTGTTGGATCCGATCTGAGCGACAGCCGTTCAGCAACTTCCTGAGCGAGGATTTCATAGGCGGCGGCCCCTGCGCTGTAGGGATCGTAGGCAATGATGGGCTTCCCATGACTGGGTGCCTCAGCCAGACGCGTCGTTCTCGGAATCACCGTCTCGAACACCTTGTCACCAAAAAAACCTCGCACCTCGTCCACAACTTGGTGAGAGAGCCTGGTTCGACCGTCAAACATGGTCATCACGACCCCAAGCAGCTGGAGTTCGGCATTGGCTCCCCCTTCTTTGAGTTGATTCATCACCCGAGTCAACATGGCGACCCCCTCCAGTGCGTAATACTCGCATTGCAAGGGAACCAGAAGATAGTCTGCAGCGCAGAAGGCATTGAGGGTGATCACCGCCAGGGATGGAGGACAGTCAATCAAAACAACATCGTAGCGACCACTCTCAAGAATGGGATTCAGCGCTTCTCGAAAGCGGTGAAGATGACGTTCCTGTTGTGCCAGCTCAATTTCTGCCCCACAAAGATCCACTTCAGAGGGAATGAGATCCAGCCGCTGATAAGCCGTTGCCTTGATCTTGTCACTCAAGCTGCCATGCCCCAGCAGCGGTTGATAAGCACTGGCTCCCTCTTCTTTTTCCAACCCTAATCCGCTGGTGGCATTCGCCTGGGAGTCGACGTCTATGAGGAGCACGCGCTGTCCGTTGGAGGCCAGACACGCTGCCAGGTTGACGGTCGTGGTGGTCTTGCCCACTCCGCCCTTCTGATTTGCAATGGAAATAACCTTTGTGTGCCCCACGAGGATCTTTTAAAGAATGTGGCGACTGACTGGCAAGGAGATTAGGCAAAGCGGAGGCTGAAGATCTTAGAGAGAGAGCCTTGGTCCCTGACTATTTCAGACTGTGATGAATGCGTTCCAGCGTCAGAACGACATAACTGGTCACCAACGCAGGATCTCGCTCCCACCAGCGCCCATTGTCATTCAGCCACGAACCATCTTCGAGTTGTAGGTCGGAAAGCTTATCCACCAACTCGGAGCGCCAATCGATCATCCGGCCGTCCGCAAGTGCCAGTCGATCCATTTCATAGAGGGTTAATGCCTTGGCCATGGTATGATAATAATAGAACAGACCTTGGAGTCCCATGGCTGGATTTTCTTCGAGGGTGTAGTTTGCCTGCAGCCACTGAAGGACCGCCTGGACCTGCGGCGCCGCCTTGTCCAGCTCGGCATAGGCGTAGGCAAGCATGCCTCCATAGCTGATGCTCCCGTAGGAACGCAGTGCCACTCGACCGGTTTTCGGATCCCTGAATTCTCCTGCCTTACTGGAACCCGGGTAATAAACGAATCCACCCTTCTGGGCCGGGTCATCTGAAACCCAGTCCTGCGGATTGTGCGTGGAAAGATTCTGGCAATGTTGAAGGAATCGAATCGCTGCCGCATAATCCAGTGACTTGCCCTGAGAAATCCCATCAGCTGATTCTCCCACTTGCTGGGTGTGATACAGGGCTTCCAAGGCCTGCAGGGTATTTCCCATATCCGAGTGGTCGTAACTCGAGCCGTAGCCAATCCCTCCATCCATGGGGTGATCCAACACACCGGATTGGCCAAAATCACTCTGCAAACCAATGAGGTACTGTCTGGCCTTGCGGATCGGATCCTCATGATGGTCTTGCCCGGAAACGGACAAAGCCATCATGCAGATGGCGGTATTGTAGGTCACCAGTCCAATATGGTAGATCCCTCCATCGGGTTGAATGTGCCGATCCAAGAAAGCATATCCCTGACCCATTACCGGACCTTGAGGGTCATCATAAGTTTTTGAGGGGTCGCCCTTCAGGGCCATGAGCGCAAATGCCGTCACCGCGGGATGATCCTGGGTCGACCACCAACCTCCCGGTTGCTGAGCTCCTACCAGCCATCGGTTGCCGGAGGCAATCAACTTCTCAACACGCGAACCCAGGGTCTCATCACCTGAAGCAATCGATGCGCTGGATTGAGCCCTTGCAAGCTCGGCACTGGAAAGATACAGGAGAAGACCGGCCAAACACACCCCAACCGGCCGGGCTTTGAAAAGAGATGGAACCATCATGATTTGATACGGACCCTCAGGCTGTTTGAAAAGCTTTCTTTAGATCCAGACACCATTCATTCAGAGCTTGCCTTCCAATATCAAAAAAACCGGAGAAGTGCATGAACCCATGAAGCATACCAGGATAGACCCTGGTATGCACCTCAACGCCACCCTTCTGAAGTTTGGTCGCATAGGCCAGCCCCTCGGCATACAAGACATCCTGTTCTGCCAAGTAAAGAAAGGCCTTGGGCAAGCCATCGACCCGCGATGCATTCAAAGGAGAAACTTCGGCTTCTAGGCGAACCTCCGCATCGGGAACGTACTGATCCCAAAACCATTGCATGGTTGCAAGACTTAGCCCGAACCCGGAAGCATACCTCCGGTAGGAAGTGGTATCAAAAGACGCTTGGGTAACCGGATAAAGCAGCCATTGGGAATGAATGGAGACGTGCTGGTTTTTTTGCATCCTCAAGGCTGCGGCAGCTGCCAGATTTCCCCCTGCGCTATCTCCTGCCACCGCCAGGCGACCCAAGTCCAAGCCCAACTCTGACGCATGCTCGACACAGTAAGTCAAAGCATCGCAACAATCATCCAGTGGAATGGGGTATGGATGTTCTGGCGCTCGGCGATAAGCCACGCTGATCACCAGGACTCCGGCTTGAGCACAGAGAATACGACAAAGCGTGTCGTGCGTTTCCAGATCTCCGATCACCCAGCCGCCTCCGTGATAAAACACCACACAGGGTAAGTGATCTTCATGAGAAGGCCGATAGCAACGCAAATCCACGCCTCGCTGAGTTCGCAGTGGCTTCACCGATGCCAATTCAGGCCCCTCTCCGAAAAGCGAATGCATCTCAGTAAATCGCTTGCGGGACTCTTCAGGATGAAGGGTCTCCCATCCGGGTGCATTGGTTGAAGCGATGGCATCCAAAAAGGCTTGCGCCTGGGGGTCCAGGGATTCAGAGGTGCGACTCATGACCGGAACGACAATATGATCGATACAAGCTTTCAGCACAAGTCGTGGGTTGATTCAAAAGCCGCAAGCCGCTCCAGATCCTTTCACTTCGGCATTGAATTCCTCTCCGGCGCATGAGGAGAATAGGGCATGTTCCCTTTACCTTTCGCGCTGATCGTTTGCTGGATCATGACATGGACTGTGCAAGCAGCATCCTCGAAGCCACCCAACATTTTACTGATCCTGGCTGACGACATGGGTTACGGCGATGCCGGTTTTGCGGGAAGTCAATATCTAAGAACCCCCCAACTGGATGCATTGGCCGACTCTGGCGTGGTATGCACCCAAGCTTATGTCTGCAGCCCCATTTGTTCCCCTTCTCGGGCGGGTCTTTTGACCGGAAGGGACCCCCGGCGCTTTGGTTATCAAGCCAACTTGAATCAAGCCTCACATGCCTATGCCACCCGTAAGGATCTGCTGGGACTTCCGAGTGGGGAGCACACTCTGGCCAATCATCTGAGTCACGCAGGCTATCAAACAGCCTTGATCGGAAAATGGCATTTGGGAACCAGCGAACGGTTTCACCCCATGGAGCGCGGCTTTGGTTTTTTCTGTGGGATGCTTGGAGGCAGTCATGGCTATTTTCCACAGCAAGATACGCATCGTATTTTAAGGAACCGGAAGCCGGTCACTGAGTTCTCGTCACCTTATTTGACGGATTTCTTTACCGATGAAGCCCTTCGGTGGCTCGATCGACCCAACGTGCAGAAAACACCCTGGTTCCTGTTCATGAGCTACAACGCACCTCACGGACCCCTTCAGGCAACGGAAGAAGATTTGAAAAAAGTTTCGCATATCCTTGACCCCAAAAGAAGGACCTACGCTGCCATGATGTTTGCCTTGGACCGATCCATTGGGCGACTGGTCCAATGGTTGAAGACCCTTGGACAGCGGGAACAAACTTTGATCGTCTTTCTCTCAGATAATGGTGGCGCCACCAACAATGCCAGCTGGAACGGCCCCCTTTCAGGGGTCAAGGGCTGTTTGAAGGAAGGAGGCATTCGCATTCCGATGATCTGGTCCCATCCTGGAGAAATCCCGACCCAATCCACCTGGCATGACCCCATATCAAGCCTGGACCTGCTCCCATCCTTTATGGCTCTGGCAAGACAGCAACCCCTTCCCCTGCGTTCACCCCTTCCTCATGAGGACTCTCGCAATTGGAAACAACTCAACAAGGTCTATGGGAGCTTTGACGGCCTGAATGTGATTCCTTGGTTCAAGGATAGGAAAAATGGCGCCCCCATCATCGAGCGGACGTTTTTTTGGCGATGCCAAGGGCAGGCTGCCTTGCTCAATGGGGCCTGGAAACTGATTCGACCCTCACATCGTCCCGTGCAGCTCTTCCAGCCAGGTATCGATGCCAGTGAATCATCCGATCAGCTGATACAAAGACCCGAACAAGCGCAGAAACTACTCAACCAGTTGGCCCACTGGGAATCCATGCTTCCAACGGCACCTTTGTGGAGTTCATCTCCCTACTGGCAAGGTCAAAGTGCATCGCATTATGACCATTACAAACCACGAGAAGAACCCAGATAAGAACGCCTTTAGTCATCCGAAGACTGGAAACCGGATCGAATCCAGCTTCGATAGTCCGCCAGGCCGTGTTCCAACAGCCTCTTGCCCGCAGTGATTTCCATCACACGTTGGAACGGCACACGCGCCTGGCCATAAATAGGCGAATCGCCATACCAATCGGTGACAGACGTTCTTTGAGGTTCCCAGAAAAATTGGGTGCCATCAGCCAACAAAAGCCCCATCGTTTGAGTGGCTTCAGGAGGTTTCTCTTTCTTTGAGGACTGGACTTGGATGCAACCTGCAATGTTCGCACGGTCAAAGCGCTGTTCCCGGACCCGAGTGGCAAAAATGAGATGAGTGGCATTCATTTCAACCCATCGTCCCTTGAGAACATCTCCATTGCGGGCGATGAGCAAATGGGTCCAATCACGAGGATTTTCATACGCAGATTGGTCCAGTAGTGGTTGCATCATTTCCTCTACCGTCCGAGAGTCGCCATTCTGTCGATCTATGATCGCCTGAATCATGAAGGCTGGCACTTTCGACACGGTCTCTGAGTTGAGAGCTGGCACCACATGATGCAATTCGATCGCCTGAACCTGTTCGATGTGGATCCATTGCTGTGTCAGGAAAGGCGATTCAAAGATGAGCTGAGCGTCCCTCAAGCCGTCAATACGAGCTGCAAAACAATCCCCTTTTTGCGTGAATATTTTGGAAGGAAAGTCTTTCGGGTCCCAAGACGGTGATGGAGCCACATGATCGCGATGAACCTTGATGTGAGTCGCCTGATTCAAGCGAAGTCCTGAGGCCTTGGAGGCTCCGACCGGTTGCCACCCGGGATGGGCGCCAGTCTGTCCGGACACCAGGCGCCCTCGCATTCGCGCGAGAGGATGATCCAGCTTATCTCGTGCCTCTTGCCTGTTGACGTAAAGGTTGGGTGAATGCAGGAAAGAGAGCTGGGTCAATCCTTCAGTGCGAAGTTTCGAGGCCTGATCTGAGAAACCAACATCGAGGAGTGCGTGATCCTCGCTCATGGATACAAGATCACCATAAAACTGTTCTCCATCACCAAAGCACCACCAGGCTTCGGAATCCGGGACCTGCAGGGAATGATTCGGAAAATCCAGACGCAGGAGGTCATCGGCCATCACATCCACCGACGCATCAGGACCTCTGCCACGAAACTTGGCCTGGGGAGAGATCTCTGACTCTTGCATCGTCGACGAGGATTCCGCAAAGGTGATCACAGGACTTGCCTTCGATTGGATTTGAGCTTCCGACTTCAGCAAAGAGCGCACTTTGCATCGGCGCACGGTAAGGGATTCACCTGCATTGCGCACATAAATCCCCAGAAGCCCAGCCGGAAGGGGCAATCCTTCAAACTCCTTGATCCTCTTGCCATTACCGTGAAAAAAACGAAGAGAGCCCTCATCCATATCAAAGGTCATCCGCAGGCAAAGCTCAGAGTTGTTTTCATGCAGCATCATCACCGATTTCTGGCGGCCGCTGTAGTGCAACATCAATTCCTGACCCAAAGTTTCCAAACGAAAGGACGAAGCTTTCGCAGCCACGGTTTCATTCCGCGTCAGGGAAAGGACAAAATGGGGCCGAGAAAACCCTGCAAGTTCGATTTCCATTTCGTACTTTGAAGGCAAGTCTACCGGCCGAAAGAGAGCCGAGCGATTGTTGTAGGTATGGGCGTGGCCCAGCATGTCTTGATGCCAGCCTGAAGCCCGATTGGTCCCCACCAATGATCGGTTCTTGAAGCCGATCCCCGACCACCAGACGCGCATGTCCGGCCTTTGCCCGCCGTGAGCATAAATCAATTTCAAACGATGTGGGCCTGCACTCAATTCAAGATTTGCTCCAGCAACCGTTTCACTAAAACCCTCAAGGCATGGTTTACCATCCACAAAGAGGATTCCCACCCCATCGCACCTGGCTTGAAACGTCTGGAGGCCAGCTTCTTGAATATCCAAGTCTCCCTCAAAAACGACGACATCCCCCCCCTCGGATTGAAACAGGCCCAAGTCAAAATAACTCGAAGCAAACTGACTGGAATGCATCAAGGAAGAGGCCTTGAGGTTGTCAAGGTGAAAGGCTGTCGCGAGTGCACCTGTTTGATAGATGCTGTAACTCATGTTCTGAACCGGCCCCCCAAGAGCCACCAACCAATCCTCGAAACGACCTCCATCGGCAAGCTCCATAGGAAACGTCGTACGAGCCACAGAATAAAGGTGTGGGTAAGCGACAAAAACTTCTCCCAATCGCCCATGTTTCATCACCAGACCATCGCGATGACTGCCATGAATGGGTCCATGCAAAATATCACCAAAGATAGTGCGTATCCGAAAGTCACCCATCGGCCTGGGGTGCTGCCTGGGAAATCGAACCTCCTTCAGGCTAAGGGGGTGCAATGCTATGGGAGTTTCAAACAATGGACTGTCCCAGCGAATTTGTTCGGCATCTGCCGACACAAGTTGCCCATGGAGGAAATCTCCGTTTTGCCAGTGAATGACTGGGCTGGAGTGAGGATCCTCAAGATGAGCAGCGGGGCATACTTGCGTTTTTAGTAAAACACAAAGGATCAAAAGGTGACGAAAACAGGTTTTCAGGAACATCCCAGCACCCCGCTGCCTTTCGAGCCTCATCATCAAAACGCTCTTGAGGCAAGAAAGAGACAAGACTCCTTCTGCCACGAGGTGCATGAGTGGATCGAAGTTCATGAATGCCTTTGAATCATCCACATTTGGAAAGGATTCGTCCAGTCGATCTCTTACCCTTTGGCAGCTGTGTCCTTTTCTCACTTCTGCGAATGTCATCCAGGGCATTATGAAACCTCGCAAAAAACGGTTTGAGGCTTGTGACCATTCAATCGTGGCTTGACTCTTTGAAAGTTACGGCAATAGATATTCATAACCCTTTGTTGCAGTGGATACTCGGCGCCTTCTAACCTTGAGAGGATTAGGGTGTCGCGAACCGATGCAGCACGAGATCAAGCTTATGAAATCCCGATTCTTCAGACCCCTGTGTGGGCTTTTTGCCATCGCAGCATTCTCTAACTCTGCCCAGGCCGCTGAGGTAGATGCCCCATATTTTTTGAAATTTTCGGTCTACGAAAACCTACCGGGCATCCAAATAGCGGATCTCTTTGCAGGATCTTTCCCAGACAACCCGGATCAAGTCCATTATCTTTCAGCCTTTGATACGCGTACTGTCTTTCCCGATAATAGCTTGAACAATTATGGAGCCAGCATTGAGGGATGGATTACACCCAACGAAACAGGAAGTTATGAATTTTTCATGCGTAGCGACGATGCAGGTGAACTTTGGCTCAGCAACGATGCGTCCGAATCTAATTTACGACTGATCGCAGAAGAATTGGATTGCTGCGACCCCTTTCAGGAACCTGATACAGGAGATCTGGCAACGTCACTTCCCATCAGCCTGCAAGCCGGAAAATCCTATTTTGTCTCACTGCTCTACAAGGAAGGTAGCGGAGGCGATTACGCACAGGTCGCCTGGCGCAAGGTTGGCGACCCCACCCCGGCAACTCTCCTTCCCCCTATACCGGGATCCTTTCTTTCCACCAAAGCACCAACCGACGGCAGCGAGGAAATTCTGATCACCACACAACCCTCCAACATCAGTGGAGTTGAGAATGATCCCATTGAATTGTCCATTGGCTTTGAGGCATTTCCCTCGGACTACGTAACCGTCCAGTGGCTAAAGAATGGCAGCCCGATCCCCGGGGCCATGGGTGCGGTGTATGTCATGGATGGTCTTTCAATGGACGATCACAATGCCAAGATCAGTGCGCTGATTGTCATACCTGGCAAGTCCCTGGAATCTGATCCAGCGACGCTCAGCGTGACACCAGATACCACCCCCCCCACCCTGCTGCATGCGAAGGGGGTCCCCAACAAACCCGAGGTGGTTCTGACGTTTTCCGAACACCTCGATGTGTCCTCGGCCAGCAACCGAGCCAATTATACGATCACGCATGCAGGGGGTTCTCTCGGTGTCGTAGGCGCCTCCATTTCAACCGCTGGCAACCAGGTCACTCTAACCACTGATGACCAAACAGTCGGCACCAAGTATCAGTTGAGCCTCAAAAATCTGACCGATCGGGCCGCCAAGGCCAATCCGATTGAAGGATCTACCGTCGCAGCTTTCTACGGCGTCGGCAACCTCCTGCAAAACTCCCAAGGTTTTGTCGTCTGGGAAGCCGAAGCCTATGATCGCAATCTCGACGGGCTTTGGGTCGAGGATATCGACAATGGACCAGCCCGAGGTGAACCATCTGGCGGGGTAGCCATGCTTATCCCCAATGGCGCTGGCGGCGGAGAATCCTCGACCAAAATAGAATACGATATCACCTTCACACAGACAGGCACCCACATCCTCTGGTATCGAGCCAGCAGCGACAGCGGAAACGATGATTCTGCCTGGTTCCACTTGAATGGAGACCGCCCACCCAACCGCACGGAAGGCAATCAAGCCAGCATGAGTGGCTTCAATACCAATCCATACGAGTGGAACAGCAATCCTCAAGATGGCGGCCCTCCCATGACCTTCGAAATAACGGAGGCTGGAACCCATACCATCTCGGTAGCACGTCGTGAAGATGGGGCCTACATGGACAAATTCGTGGTGGCCACCGACCCCAACTTCAATCCCCTTGATTTCGGCACGTTCGGACCCGCAGTCACCCCTCGAGAAGGTGAACCCATCGAAGGTGGCGCGACGGCCCTTATCACCCTGAATCCAACGGATAGTGAAGGTTTGGAGAACGCCTCCCTCACACTCACTGCTAATGCAGATGTCACCGAGGGATTTCTGACCACTTACCGGTGGCAGATAAAGGATAATGGGGCCTGGAGTGACATTCCCGGCGCTACGCTTACGGAGCTGACTCTTTCACCCTTGACGATGCAATGGGACGGCGCAGTGGTTCGCTACCATGTGGTGACAGTCGGTGATGAAGCCTCCAGTGCCGAGGCAACCATCACAGTCATTCCCGAGAAGGAAGCACCCACCATTCTGACCTCCAATGGCATCGCCCCTACCCAGCGCGTTACCCTTTTCTTTTCAGAACCCATCACCCAGACCAGTGCGGAAAATCCCGGAAACTACAGTATTTCCCCAGGAAATGTTTCCATCCAATCTGCTACCTTGTTACCGAACCACCGCATGGTTTTGTTGGAGACCGGCAATCTTCAAATTGGCACCAAATACAGAGTGACGGCCAATAACATTGCCGACACGGCAGCCACCCCCAACCGTACCAGCAATGCGCAAACCAAGTTTTACAGTCTAGGAGAGCTTCAACCTCAGAACAGTGAAGGGCTTCTGGTTTTTGAGGCGGAAAGTTACACGGACAACCTGGACGGGCTGTGGGTGGATGACAGCGATCGCGGCACGCCATCAGGAGGCATCTCCATGGTCCTACCCAACGGTGCAGGGGGCTCCGAGTCTGCCAGCCAGTTGGTGTATCATCTGGAATTCACTCAGACTGGCACCCACATCATCTGGTATCGAGCCAGTTCGCCCGGCGGGACGGATGATTCGGCCTGGCTGTGGGTCGATGGTGGCAGACCGGCTGACCGAGTGGACAGCAACCTGGCCAGTATGACGGGTTTCTCTGCTGAGGATGATTTCGTGTGGCTGAGTGACCCCCAAAGCGGGCCCAGCCCCATGACTTTTGAAATCGACACGCCTGGCATGCATACCATCGCCGTCGCCCGTCGTGAAGACGGGGCCTACTTTGACAAGTTTGTCATCACAACGGATCCAGCTTTTGACCCTACGGCCTTTGGATCCATGGGCCCCCTGGAATCCCGCAGCGGAGCACCTGCCCTGCAAACCATCACCATGCATGAACCTGTGACTGGCAATGCTTACCAGGAAGGTGAAAGCGTCACTTTCGAAGTGGATGTGACGACCACTGCCCGCGTCATCGACCGGGTGATTTATCTCGCCAATGGAGAGATCATCGGAAACGCCACCCAAAGCCCCTACAGTTTTCAATGGGAGAACCCACCCACTGGCATTTACCGGGTGAGTGCCACCGTGATAGACGATGTGGGTGCGCAGGTAGGCACACCGGAGGCCGCTATCGTAGTCGGAGATCCCAATCAGGTCCTGCTGGTTGTGGCAGACCCCAGTTTGAGCGACAGCCCCAGTGACGCCATGATAGCCGATCGACTTGCCAGCATGGGCTTTCAGGTGAACGTGGCGAATGACAATGGCATTCAAGAAGCCGATGCCTTCGGACAGAAACTACTGGTTATTTCGTCCACCGTAGGCTCGGGTAATATCGGAAATCGCTTTCGGAATACCCCCGTTCCAACAGTCCTCTGGGAAGAAGCCAATCAGGATGATTTTGGTATGACGAGCGATGAGCCCGATTTCACGCGTGGGCTGACCGAAGCATCCACCACCATCGAAATCGCCCTCCCTGAACATCCTCTGGCAGGCGGATTTGCCGCAGGTTCTCTCGCCATCATGAAGGAGGCTCAACCCATGGCATGGGGATACCCAGAAGAAGATGCCATCATCATCGCCCACGATTCAAACGATCCTGATCAAGCAGTTCTCTATACTTATGACGAGGGTGGTGAGATGCTTAGCGGGCTGATGGCCCCAGCAAGAAGATTACTACTGCCAATGTCGGATGATGCGTTTGCTGCCCTCAATGAAGCTGGACTTATGTTATTTGATGCAGCCATTGCGTGGGCGATTGGGGAGACCGTCCCCACGGGTCCTGCCGGCGACATCCGTGTTCAGATCCTGGCTGATGATTCCAATCTGACCTTGAGCTGGGAAGGCGCCTCCGGGCCGGTGAGCGTACAAACCAAGAAAGACCTCAGCCAGGCTCAGTGGGAAACCGTGCAGTCGAACAGTGAAGCCAGCATCACTCTGCCGATCGAAGCAGGCAATGCCTTCTATCGCGTTGTGCAGTAGGACTCACCCAAAGGCCAGCCCCGAAAACAACACATCTCTCGAACGGAGGCCTGCCCGTTGGCAGGCCTCTTTTTTGCGCATCCAGAAGCGTCCAACCACCCAATAACTGAGGGGACCCCATGCAGAGAGGGATTCGATGGCCCCAGTGAGCCCAAAAGGTCAAATAAGCTTCTGGTCTCGCAAACGCTGCTCCAATTGCCTTTGATACGCGGCTTTTCGCTGCCGGTCCTCCCGTGCGGATTGCCCGTAGTAAATAAAGCCCAAAGCGCGTCGCTGCCGAGTTGGATGACTATTTTTGGCCGCTCGATGAATGGTAAGGGCGTGATGCACCAAAAGATCGCCTGCTTGGGCTGGGCAAGCTATCTCCGAGGTCTTATCCGCTTCTCCATAATCCATTACACCCTGAGAAAACCCCAGGGTGCGCGTGGGAGCATGCCTGCGCAATCCCTGTCGGTGACTTCCCGGCACATAGCACAGGCAACCATTGGTCTCATCCACTTCATCGAGGGCCAGCCACATCGTCAATGCCACAGGCGGCTGAAGCATGAAATAATAGCCATCCTGGTGCGGCGGGGTCGGCTGATTCATTCCAGGCACCTTGTTGAAATACTGAAGATTCTTGGGCACGACATCTTCGCCGAGCAGGAATTCTGCCAGTTTTCGCGGCCGATCATGCATCCAATCAGCAAACCATTTGTAATGGGCTTCCAAATGCTGGATTTGTTTCAAACTTTCACGGCTTTGCCGATCCTCGTAGAAAACATGTTCAGCGGGTAACTCATGCAAGGAAGGTAACACCTGCTCAGAGAGTTGTTTCTCCAATTCAGAGCGTTCGGCAGGATCCAGAAAGGACTGCATGGTAGCAAATCCATGCTCACGAAAATCTCTCAAAAGATGGGACGATGGGCTGCTCATGCGCGACCTAGTTGACTATCACACAGTCTTGAAAGGGAAAAAATCAAGCAGATCCTGATCAGCGCATGCCGAAAGCCCGGAAAAATTCATGCTGGCAGAATCAAGGAGCTCACCTCAAAATCGATATTGATAATGGAAGAAGCCTTTTCGCAAGCGGTGAGTCAGACCCAATTCGGGACCCTTGATTGGATCATCGTAGCCCTTTATCTGAGCATTTCGGTCTTCATTGGCTTTGGCGTCAAAAAATATGTTCGCAACATGAGCACCTACCTCGGGGCTGGGCGTGCGGTAGGAACCTGTTTGGGCATCGCCACCATGACGGGCACGGAAATGGGCCTCATCACCGTCATGTACAACGCCCAGAAGGGGTTTACCGGAGGATTCGCTGCTTTCCACATTGCTCTGGCAGCCGGCATCGTGACTTTTTTTGTGGGACTCTCAGGCTTTTTTGTCTGTCGCCTTCGTGATATGAAAGTCCTCACCATCCCGGAATTCTATGAAAAGCGCTTTGATCGCAAAACGCGCATCCTTGGAGGGATCATGCTTGCGCTTGGAGGCATCCTCAACATGGGTTTGTTTCTCAAGGTGGGATCCATGTTCATCGTGGGTATCACCGGAATGTCCGCCGAGAGCCAGGCATTGCCCTGGGTGATGACACTCTTGTTACTGCTGGTATTGGTCTACACCGTTCTAGGGGGAATGATATCGGTCATCATCACTGACTACGTTCAATTTGTCGTGCTTTCCTTCGGCATCTTGGTAACCACTTATATCTGCATTCAAAAACTAGGGTGGCCCCACATCATGGATACCCTCGAAGCCACCCGAGGCGACTCCAGTTTCAACCCGCTGGACGAGGGCAGTGGGTTTGGTTGGTCCTATGTTGCCTGGATGGCCATGCTGGGCCTGGTCAGCTGCGCCATATGGCCTACGGCAGTCGCACGTGCGCTTGCCATGGAAAGCACTCAAGCCGTCAAGAGGCAATACATGTGGTCCTCCGCATCCTTCATGATTCGCTTCTTAATCCCTTGTTTCTGGGGTATATGCGCCTTTGTTTATTTCAGCGAACAAGCTCCCGAGCTGGGGACACTTTTCATCCCGACTGAGGGTGGCGTCGAGACCGCCAACAATCTGTATGCCATGCCTATCTTTCTAGGACGTATCCTGCCCGCAGGACTCGTTGGACTCATCACGGCAGCCATGATTGCGGCCTTCATGTCGACACATGATAGTTATCTACTCTGCTGGAGCTCCGTGATCACTCAAGACATTCTGGCTCCCATGATGGGCAGAACGTTGAGCACTAAGGCACGTATTCAATTAACGCGGCTCTTCATTGTGCTGATCGGACTCTACATCCTTTACTGGGGGCTGATCTATGAGGGCAGCGATGACATTTGGGATTACATGAATGTCACCGGAGCCGTTTATTTCACCGGTGCCTTCTCTCTGCTGTTGGGAGGGCTTTATTGGAGGCGAGCGAGCTCAACAGGCGCATTCCTGGCTCTACTGAGTGGACTGACGGCCCTGTTGGGGCTGGACCCCATTCAACGAATGGTCGGCTTGAAGGTCATCGATCCAGAGACAGGAGAAGTGACCCGCCAGATCATGACAGGCGACCAGGTTGGCTTACTGACGGTCGCAGCATCCCTGGCCATTTTTGTGATTGCTTCCCTTTTATTCCCTGACAAACAACCCAAAAGCATACCGACCACCTCCTAGGCCAATCGAACCTTTCTTGCATCAACGATCATGTGGCAGCAACTCTGGACTTTTTTATTTTTCGGTGCACTCGGCATCTTCGCCCTCATGTCCTTATGGGTGACCATAGGTGGATATCGCGATATAAAGACCCTGCTCCAGCGCTTGAAGGACGATACTTCTGAAGAGGAATAAGAGGTGACGCCTGGATTGGTCGGGGCGGCGAGATTCGAACTCGCGACCTCCTGGTCCCGATCCAGGCGCGCTAGCCAGGCTACGCTACGCCCCGACCCATCTGCATCAGACACGGGAGGAACACTTTTGGCAATGGGTTAATCCAGCTTCTTTGCACTTGCACTTTATGGACGAATCGTGATGTTGGAGCGCTCATGACAGAGCGTGCGTATTGGGAATCCCACTATCAGAAAGGAGAAACCCCCTGGGACAAGGGAGAGGCATCGCCAGGCTTACTGGACTTTCTCCAAAGCCACCCCGACTTAATGAAAGGATCGGTTTGTATTCCCGGATGCGGCATGGGGCATGATGTTCGAGCCTGGGCAAAGAGCGGATTCCAAGCAACCGGGATGGACATCGCACCTTCAGCCGTCCGGGGCGCCAACCAAATCGTCACAGAGCATAAGCTTTCTTGCCAGATCCTGGAGCAGGATTTTCTCTCACCCAAAAGAAAGCTCCGCTTTCAATGGGTCTTTGAACATACTTTTTATTGCGCCATTCACCCCTCACAGCGCCATGACTATCTGGAGGCCCTGACAGAATGGTTGGAGCCTGCAGGACAATTCCTGGCGGTGCACTATCTGATTGACGACGTTGATGGCCCCCCTTTTGGTACGACAAGACAGGAAGTCCTCGAGCGATTCGGATCCCACTTTTCGCTGATCGATGATTGGACGCCTCGATCCTATCCCAACCGAACCAATCTGGAACACATGTTCTGGTGGCGTAAAAAACACTGAAGACCATCATGCCCAAGAAACAAAAGAACGGTATCACGGCAATGGCAGAAGCCATCATAAAGGCCTGTGGTCCACGGAAACCGGCCGATCAGTTACTGCGAGAGGCCCTGAGAAGCGAAAAGGAAATGCTTCCCCGACATAAAGCCGCAGTGGTGGAGCGCGTTTACACCTATTTTCGCTGGAAAGAGTGCATTGATAGCCAACGTCCTTTACCGCAGCAGATCCGTCTGACTCGGGAAATGGATACTGCTTTCCGATCCCATGCCGGCAAAATCCGCTCTGAAGTCCTGAAAAAAGCTGTTCCGGATTGGTGCCACGAGCACATGAAGGTCACCCGGCAATGGCTGGTGCAAATACAACGGCCTTGGCTTATGTGGCTGAGAGCCCCCAAAACTGGAGTTCATCGGCTGGAAAAATTTTTCAAAAGAGATATCCAGAAAGTCGGTGAAGGCGTGTGGAGGACGGCTTTTCGCTATCGAGGAAAGGACGATCTTTTTCAGACCTCTCTCTTTCGTCAAGGCGATTACGAATTACAGGACCTGGGGTCACAATGCGTCGGCCATTTTTGCCAGGCGAGGCCCGGTGAGTCCTGGTGGGACATGTGTGCCGGGGAAGGTGGCAAAACCCTGCATATAGCGGACTGTCTGGATGGAAAAGGCTGTGTCTGGGCCACCGATAAGTCGAGTTGGCGCCTGCAGCGCCTCAAAAGGCGGGCGGCGAGAGCAAAGGTTTTCAATTACCAGTCCGCTCGCTGGGAAACAGGCACGCCGCTCCCCCTCAAACGACGCTTTGATGGCATCCTGATCGACGCCCCGTGTAGCGGTCTTGGCACTTGGCAGAGGCATCCCGATGCAAGGTGGTCCACCCAGCCCAAGGACGTTCAGGAACTGGCAACCTTGCAGCTTGAATGCCTTCAGGCAGGTGCAAGGGCACTCAAACCGGGCGGCAAGTTGATCTATGCGGTCTGTACCCTGACTCAAGCTGAGACTAAGGGAGTCGTCAAACGTTTTGAAAAGATGCACCCTGAGCTTGAACCTTGGCCATGGCAGGGAAAGGATCCCCATTTGCCCGAGTGCCATGGGCAAGGAACCACCAAGGCAACCCACGGCATCCTGCTTCAGCCTCATGAGTGGAAAGCCAACGGGATGTTCATGGCACGCTGGCGAATGCGCTCCAAGGCCAGGTAGCGGAATGGCTCCAAGGATTCCATTGATGGTACGCCATGGGCATGCCAATCTTGCTCCATGCCCCACTCAAGCTTGACGTCTTTTTTCTACCTTTACTTATCGCTTCTTAGCTTGGTCTGCCCTGTCCTACTGGTGTGCCAGTCTTGGAATTCACTGCAGGCACAAAGCAAGCCACACAAACCCGTATTGCATGGTCAGCACTGGATTGCCATCACAGGGAAACCCTTGGCAGCAACAGCTGGGGCGCAGATTTTCAGCCAAGGAGGCAATGCCATCGATGCGGCATGCGCCATGCTTGCTGCCACTTGCACGATGCATGATGCATTGAGCTGGGGTGGCGAAACCCAGGCACTGATTTTTGACCCCAGGGAAAAGAAAGTGGTCGGCATCAATGCGCTGGGCGTCGCTCCCACAGGGGCCACAGCGGATTTTTTCATCCAACAAGGGCTTCGATATCCCCCCGGTGAAGGAGCTCAGGCAGCGGTGACGCCCGGAACACCCGGTGGCCTGATGATCATGCTCGCCCATTATGGCACTTTCTCCCTGGAACAAGTCTTAAAGCCCGCCATGGAATTGGCTCAAGGATACCCTATCGAGACGGCCACTTCAGAGTGGATCGAGGATTCCAAGGAAACCATCAAACAGTGGGAGTCTTCCACGCGCGTTTTTCTTCCTCATCTTGGAAAAGTCTACGAGGCGCCCCGACCGGGCGAAATTTTTCGTCAACCCGACCTGTATCGGACCTTGGAGAAATGCGTCTTCGCCGAGAAACGGTCGTTGGCCAGGGGATCCAGCCGAAAGGAAGCGATCATGGCAGCGTATGATCGCTTCTACAGAGGGGATATTGCGGAAGCCTTAGTGGAAGGATGTCAGAAAGAAGGCGGACTTTTCACTCATGCGGATCTGGCCAATTGGCAGGTCCATGTCGAAGAACCCGTAGTCGGAACGTATCGCGACCTGGAGATTTACAAGCTGACTTCCTGGGTTCAAGGACCTGCCATGATCCAGATGCTCAATATGCTGGAGGCCCTGGATATGCGTTCCATGGGCCTGAATTCATCCCGATATATTCACACCCTTTACCAAGTCATGAACCTTAGCTTTGCCGATCGGGATTTCTACTACGGAGACCCATACTTCCCTCCGGAGGAACCCCTGGAGGTTCTTCTTTCGAAAAGTTATGCAAGGCACCGACTCACTCAACTGAACAGGATGCAGAATGATCCGCATATCAGCCCCGGTGATCCCTACCGGTGGCGTGGATTGGAGCACCCCTTCCCCGAGGAATGGAAAGGGTTTGTCGAAGGCAATCTGGAGCACATCGGCAAAAAGGACATGGCATCGATCATCGATCAACGGCGGGACTTTCTCGCCGGAACCACCTCCATTCAGGCAGCCGATGCATCCGGATGGGTTGTTTCGATCACACCAAGCGGTGGTTGGCTGCCTGCTTGCATTGCCGGAAATACTGGCGTTGGACTCAGTCAGCGAATGCAAAGTTTTGTTCTTCATCCAAAGGATGGGCCCTACAACGTTCTTGAACCGGGCAAAAGGCCGCGGGCCACGTTGACTCCGACCTTGGCCTTGAAAAACCACCGACCCTATCTCTGCTTTTCGGTTCAAGGTGGCGATACACAGGAGCAAAACCTGGTCCAGTTCCTTCTCAACACCGTCGAATTTGGAATGAACGTCCAGGAGGCTTGTGAAGCACCGCACATTACCAGCTATCAAATGAGGGCATCTTTTGGCGAACACGCCTTTAGCCCAGGAAAACTCGCCATCCGAGAAGATCTGCCGTCTTGGACGCGAAAGGAACTTGAGGCCATGGGTTACATCCTGGAAGAACAGGAACGTACTTCCGGCCCCATCACTGCCATTTATTTTGATCCGATTCACCAAACCTTTTGGGGAGGTGCCAGCAATCATGGTGACGACACGGGGATTGCTTGGTAAAGCCTTGAATTTTTCATAAGGCACTGTATTCGATAAGTTTATACTATTATTGTTTTCTTAGACATTTTTTAAACTTTTCTTTGACATGCCGGAAAGCTGTGGAAATTTGCTAGTATCCTAAGGGACACAAACTAACTCAAAATTATGATTAAAAACCTTCTTCTAACTGCAGCTACCGCAGTAGCCATTCTCTCACAGCCAGCACTGGCTGAGCCCAACACCAAAGCCGACATCGTTGACGTAGCTGTCAAGGCAGATTCCTTCAATACATTGGTCGCAGCCGTGAAGGCGGCGGGTCTGGTGGATGTTCTCAAGGGTGATGGGCCTTTCACGGTATTCGCTCCCACCGATGAGGCTTTCAAAAAGCTTCCCAAGGGCACCGTTGAGTCTCTCCTCAAACCAGAGAACAAAGACAAACTGGCCTCCATCCTCAAATATCACGTGATTCCAGCCAAGGTCATGGCTAAGGATGTGAAGTCCGGAAAAGTGAAAACGGTGCTGGGCAAAGAAGTGAATATCAGCGCTAGCGAGTGGGGTGTGAAAGTGGACAACGCCAAGGTGATCAAAACCGATGTGGCTGCCTCCAATGGTGTCATTCACGTGATCGACCAGGTCATCCTTCCAAAGTCCTGATTGATTCATGTTTTTAAGGGTTGCAAGCACCCGCCCTCGTGCGGGTGCTTTTTTCTGTTTCCCATCAAGGAACCATGATCCACTGATGGGATGGTCATGCAGACTGTTCCCTCCATTCTGATCACCGGGGCCAACCGTGGCATTGGCAGAGAATTGGCGCTGTGTTGTGCAAAAAATAACTGGTCTACCCACGCCACTTTCCGAACATCACCCCCTGCCACATCCTCGGAAATTGATTATTTTCAAATGGACGTCACCCTCGAAAATCAAGTTTGCGATGCGATGGCCGAACTCAAAGAAAAAATGGGACATCTCGACGTATTGGTTCACAACGCGGGTGTTTTCCCCGAGCCCACGGATGCTCCCTTTGACGCATTGAAACCAGAATGGTGGGAGCAGACGTATCAAACCCATGTCCTGGGAGCCTTCTACGTGATCAAGGCAGCACTTCCCCTCCTGAGAAAAAGCACTTCACCGCGCATCGTTAATTTGTCTTCAGGTGCCAGTTCCATCACCCAAAGATCGGGCCGGAGGTATGCTTATGGTGCCAGTAAGGCCGCGCTGAACCACCTCACTCGTGGTTTGGCTCAGGAATGGGAACATGAGGGCATCTGCGTGGTTGCCTTAAGCCCTGGCTGGGTAAAGACCGACATGGGCGGCTCGAAGGCGGAGCTTGAGCCCAGCCAAGCGGCAAGTGATCTGGAGAGGACCCTCCGCCAGCTCAACATTTCTCATTCAGGGAAATTCCTCGACCGTTTTGGCAAAGAAGGTGTGTATCACTGGTAAGGGCCATTGGTCAGAGGGTCTAGGGCCTTTCAGGACGTTTCTCGAGCATGGGCGCATCGACCTCTTCCCACCGGGAACGAAGTCGAGATCGCATGCGCTGCACCACTTCCGGACGGGTCGCCATCAAATTATGATTCTCCCCTTCATCTACGGGCAAATAATACAACTCCTCGCGTTCATCCTCAAAATAATAAAGGTATTTCCACGGCCCATGACGCATCGCCGATACAGGTATGGTGGTTGGATAATAATGCGGATAATGAAAGAAAAGCGCCTCGCGACCTAAATCGCCCGGCACTACCGAATCCTTCCACAAAGTGCTGAGATTCTGCCCATCCAGTGCCTTGCCCTGATCACGCGCGATACCCAGGATGGATAGAACGGTGGGCATGAGATCGCATGTCGTTGACCGGAGCCTCCAGGACTTTCTGGCGCAGAGAAGATCCGGGAAGGTCCATGATCCAAGGAATACGAACTCCTCCCTCGTAACAGGATCCCTTTCCAGAACGAAAAGGAGCGTTTGAGGTCACCGGAACCCCAGGGTGTAATTTGCATTCATTGACAAATCCCCCATTGTCGGAAAGAGACAGAATCACAGCATTCTCCCTCCATCCGCGGGATTCCATATACTTCAGCAGGCGACCCACATTTTCATCCAGACTCTCAACAATCGCCACATAGCCAGCGTTCCTGTGCCTGGAGGGCTGCGCTTGGCCGATCTTACGCCGGTATTTCTCCACCTTTTCCGGTCGACCATCGATAGGCGTATGAACCGAATGGTATCAAAGATTCAGAAAAACCGGCTGATGGTCTGCCTTCTGATCCAATACTTCCATCGCCTTTTCGGTCAGCTTGTCCGTCAGGTAATCGCCCGGCTCCCCCGGTTCGAGATCGGGTACGTATCGCCAGCCTTGAAAATACCGAGTCCCCGATATTGATGTCAAATCCGTGAGGTTGCGGGTAGGACTCCGCAGGCCCAAGATGCCATTTCCCTACATGAGCGGTGTAATACCCCGCCTGCTTGAGGTATTCGGCCAGTGTCTTCTCAGAGAGAGGCAAGGCATCCCTGGTGATGGGCTCCAGCAGGGAGCGGTTGCCTCGATTTTTGGCGCTCTCGCGCCAGATGGTCATGTCGAGTCTGGCAGGGTGACGTCCGGTCAAAAGTGAAGCTCGAGTGGGAGAGCACACCGGGCTTGCCGCATAGGCCTGGGTAAAACGAAAACCATCCTCTGCCAAAGCATCCAAATGAGGGGTTTCATGCAAATCGCTTCCATAACAGGCAAGATCACTCCAGCCCAAATCATCGGCAAGAATCAGAACCACATGCGCTTCTGCCCTGTTTCTTGGGCAGCATATATCCTAAGGGAAGCATCGATCACAGGCACCCTAAAGACAGCGATCCATGCAGAAAGAGTGCTCATCGAAACCCGGAAGGTCAATGGTAAGACCACCCAAAAGGCATTAAGGTGTGATCGAGTTCTTTTGGGGCAGCGGAGCATGACGCCATTGATCGGTAACGGCCCAGAGGTTTTCTGGGCTTAGCATGATTCCTTCTTTCATAAAACGCACACTTCCATCGGCAAAAGAGGCATTCGAACCTCCCCCTTCCCCTTCTCGCCTCGCTCCGTGCTTGGCCTGATCAATCTCCTGCACGTCGTTGCCATCGCCTTGATAAAAATCCATGTGGGCGTGGTAGGAGGATTTTCGCTTTTCGCCGAAGGTAATGGTATTGGATGGTTCGGGAATGTGAGCCATGCGCATCCCAACGGGCCACTGCCATTGTTTGTAGACATCAAATTGCTCTTTGCTGAGCTTGACCGCAAAGAAATCATTAAACCCATTGATCAGAAAACTATGGTGCGCAAAAAATCCATCTGCCGGGCACTTCACGATGGCATCCAGCTGATAATAGGGCTTGAGTGACAAAACTCAATTTTGATGCCCGGAGATGCGGGGGGGGGTAATTGATCATCGTGGTCATCCGCATACATTTGCAGCTGTCGCATGTTGCTCAGGCACTTGATCTGATTAGCCTTACCCTTGGCGCGGGAGAGAGCCGGAAGCACCATACTCGCCAAAATGGAGAGGATGGCGATCACCACCAACCATTCGATCAGGGTAAACCCGGCGGGAGTCGATCGGAATTGGACACCAAATTTCGCAACTTGATTCTGCTCTTTTCCCTCCACGATGAACAGACAGAATGAAAGGAAGAGCTCTGAGGGGAAATCATCCTCTCACAGACATAATTCCCTGTCCAAGAACTGAGGCTGCAGGCAAGCTCCTTCGGGTAGGCCATGGCAAAAGCATACCAACTCAAACGCGATGTTCCGAGGCAGCCTCGGGAGGGTCAAATCGATTACCGAGCCGAACTGAATGAACAACAGTGGGCAGCCGTCACATCCCCCAAAGGCCCTGCACTGGTCATCGCCGGAGCTGGAGCTGGCAAGACACGTACCTTAACCTATCGGGTGGCGTACCTTCTAGAGCAAGGCATTCCGCCAGAATGCATCCTTCTGCTCACCTTCACCAACAAAGCAGCTCGGGAGATGATGCAGCGAGTAGGAGATCTTCTGGGTGCTCAGACACTCGTTCCGTGGGGAGGCACCTTTCATTCCATAGGTGCCCGAATGCTGAGGAGACATTGCGATCGTATCGGCTTTCAACCCGATTTCACCATCATGGATCGAGAAGATGCGACGCAGTTGCTCCAAAGCTGCATCCAATCGGCCGGCATCGACATCAAAGCGACTCGATTTCCCAAAGCCAAGGTTCTAGCCGATATCCTCTCCTTGGCCACCAACCGGCAATGCAGCGTTGAACACATCCTGGAAAACCAATTTCCCTACTTCAGTCATCTTGCAGAAGAAATGGCACGCGTGCAGCAAGCGTACCGGAGGCGTAAGGCAGAAAACCACATGATGGATTTTGATGACTTGCTTTGCCGGTGGCTTGAATGCCTTCAATCCGAAGAGGACATTCGAGGACGCTACCAGCAACAGTTTCAGTTCGTTCTCGTCGACGAATATCAGGACACCAACAAGATCCAAAGTGACCTGGTCGACATTCTGGCTGCCACGCACCAGAACGTCATGGTCGTGGGCGATGATTCCCAAAGCATCTATTCATGGCGAGGGGCGCACTTTGCGAACATCTTTGAGTTCCCAAAACGCTATCAGGAGGCAAAGGTTTACAAGATAGAGACCAATTACCGCAGCACTCCTGAAATCCTCCATCTGGCTAATGACATCATCGGATGCAACCAGCATCAATTCAGCAAATCACTCACTCCGGCGCGTCCACCTGGCATCGCACCCATGCTGGTCGTCACCAACGACGCACATGAGCAAGCAATGTTTGTTGCCCAAAAGGCCCTGGAATTAAGGGAAGAAGGCCTTGAACTCAATGACATGGCCATCCTCTATCGTTCTCATTTCCATGCCATGGAACTACAGATGGAATTGACCAGCCGCAACATCCCATTTTCCATCACAAGTGGCATTCGTTTTTTCGAGCAGGCGCACATCAAGGATGTCACCGCCTATATCAAATTACTTTGCAACCCGGGCGATGAACTCTCCTTTGTTCGACTCGTACGACTGCTTCCAGGGATTGGGGCTCGGAGCGCCGAGAAGCTATGGAAGGCCTTCAGGGAGGGCAGTGTTCTGTCACATGAGCAAAGCGAGGGACAGGATCCGGACTGGACCATCCGTTATTCGGTTTCAGCAGGGCTCAAGGCATGCGCCCAACAGGTCGGCAAAAAATCAAAAATGGCGTGGGATCAATTCCAGTGCACCTTAGAGCAAATGGAAGACCCTTCCTTGAGTCAAAGCATTCCCGGCATGATTCGGCATGTATTGGAGGCTGGCTATGAAGATTACCTCAAGGGAGAATATAGTAACTATCGCAACCGGCTGGAAGATCTCCAGCAACTCGCACATTATGGAGAAGGTTTTGATACCCCTGAAGCTTTCCTCACACAATTGGCACTGGAGACCGAAATGGAACCCGGGAGAGGTCAGGAACAAACCGATGACGAAGAGCGCATCAAACTTTCCAGTATCCATCAGGCCAAAGGGCTGGAGTTCAAGGTCGTTTTCGTCATCATGCTGTGTGAGGGCCTCTTTCCTTCGGAGCGTTCCGTGGAATACGAAGACTCCGAAGAGGAAGAGCGACGTTTGTTTTATGTAGCCTCCACCAGAGCCATGAACGAACTGTATTTATGCTACCCCCTCATGCGTTTCACTCATCATGGAACGGGGGATTTCATGCAAAATCCATCTCGTTTCCTGACCGAGCTTCCCAAGGAAGTGTATGAGGAAATCCGAGTACAATAAGGCTGCTCCCAACGCCACGCACCTGGCCCATCCATCTGTCCAACTTTTGCGACTTGCCTCGATTTTGGAAAACAGGTTCCATGCCGTTGAATCCTTATGAAAAACCTTTTCCCATGGCAACTAGGCTGGACGCCTCTTCTACTCCTGAACCTCTTTCCCAGCATGGGTCAGGCTGAGCCTCAATACGAGGCTCAACTGATATTCCCATTGGAATCCTGGCACAATCATGGGTCTTGCATTGTTCAAACCCAGAAGGGAGACCTTCTGGCTTGTTGGTTCCATGGTTCGGGAGAAAGAAAGTCGGATGATGTCATGATTCTGGGTGCCCGCAAACGCAAGGGAGACCCTTCATGGAGCCAGCCATTTTTGATGGCCGATACCCCTGAGTTCCCCGACACCAACTGTTGCATGATCATCGATCCAAATAACCGCCTTTGGCTTCTCTGGCCCACCATCCAGGCCAACCTGTGGGAATCGGCACTGATGAAATATCAGATCAGTGAAAATTATCATGGAGATGGGCCGCCGGTCTGGAATCAGGAAAAGGTCCTGCACATCAAACCGGGTGATTCCTTTCCTGACGAAGTAAGGGAGAAAACGGCGGCATACCTGAGCCATCAACAGCTCACGCCAGACATGATCCAGTGGGCCCATGACAACTTCAAACAGGCCGATGACAAACTCACCCGGCGCCTGGGATGGTTTACAAGGGCACACCCTAAAATTCTCGATCAGCAGCGTATGCTGGTTGGGCTCTATTCGGATGGTTTTTCCTTTTCCATGGTGGCCATCACAGACGACTGGGGGGATTCCTGGACCTTCAGCGAACCCATTATTGGAGGAGGGAGCATCCAACCCAGCTTTGCCCAGAAGTCGAACGGTTATTTGGTCACTTACATGAGGGATAATGGCCCCCCACCTCACCGGGTATTGGTCTCCTTATCGCCCGACCGTGGAGAAACCTGGTCCAAAGTCCACGATCACCCACAACTCTTCAACCCCGGAGCCGGCCTCGAGCTGATCAATCTGAAAGACGGTCGATTTTTGACCATTTACAATGACACCGAGGATGGTCGCCACCAACTGGCGGTTTCCATTTCTGAGGATGAAGGAGCTTCCTATCGGTGGACTCGGCATCTTGAAAAGCGTCCCAAAGGTAAAGGTTCTTTCCACTACCCTTCGATCATCCAGAGTGAGGATGGCATGCTCCACGCGACTTACAGCTATTTCATCCCTAGAGGACTCGAGGAAAAGGAAGGTAAATCCATAAAATACGCTCGGTTCAACATCGAGTGGATCACCCGAGGGGACTCCAACCCGTGAGTCCAGGATGGATGTGAGAGTTCTCATCATGAGATAGATTGGCACGCACTCTGCTCACCCTTTTCATGTATCGTTTTCTTCTTTATGGGTTGGCGGCCTGTTCTTTTATGGGCGGCACCTTCCACCATGAACTACTGGCAGACACCCTACAAATCAACGAATGGTCGACGACCCGCGACGGCTCACTGAGAGACGAGGATGGGGAAGCGACCGACTGGATTGAACTGTGGAATTACGGCCCTGAGGATATCTCGCTGGAGCGTTATCATCTAAGTGACGAGCTGGAAGCACCTGACAGGTGGACCTTTCCACAGCTCACGCTCAAGGCAGGAGCCTATCTCGTGGTAATGGCTTCAGGTAAAGATCGACGCGATCCATCGCAGAACTTACATACCAATTTCCAATTGAACCAAAGGAGCGAGGCCATCCTGCTAAGTCGACCCGGACAAACCGGCCTCTTCGTAGTCTCTGTAATCGATGGATATCCCGACCAGAGAGAAGGGTATTCTTATGGACGGATCACCAACGAGGTTACGGAATCGTTTGGGTTTTTCCCATCACCGAGCCCTGGGGAGGTCAACCCATTGAGCTACCTGGAAGGCTTCGTGGCCGACACCCGATTCAGCGTAGATCGTGGCTTTTATCGGGAAGCTTTTGTTTGCACCGTGACCACCCAAACCCCGGGGGCGACCCTTGTTTACACCACTGACGGCACCTTACCTGGCGCCCGAAACGGTGTTGCCTTTCAAGCTGCAAGTCCCGAGAGCGCCCCGGAACTGAAGCTGGAGATTGGAACCACGACGACGCTAAGGGTGATGGCCATGAAGGAAAACATGGAACCCTCCAACATCGATACCCAAACCTATGTTTTCCCTGATGACATCCTGGCTCAAGATGGCGAGGGGGCACCTTATGCCCAAAGCATGCGATGGGGACATGCCGGACCCGACTGGGCCATGGACCCCAAAATCACACAGCATGCCGACCCGGAGATTCGACCGGAGATCTCTGATTTCTACCGACTCCCCTCCCTTTCCATCGTGATGGATTTTGAGGACATGTTTGGCAATAGGGGCATCTACATTGCCGGGCAAAGTGTCGAAAAACCTATTTCCATGGAATGGATCAATCCCCATGCCGATGTGAATCTTCCCAATGAAGTTCCTGGTTTCCAGACCGATGGAACGGTCCAGATTGTGGGAGGCAGCAGTCCAAACCGCTGGAAATCGGACAAACTGTCCATGCGACTGAAATTCGATCGTGATCTGAAATACCCTATATTTGGAGAGGAGGCTGCGACGCGCTTTGACACCTTGGTCGTCGATGCGCGACTCAACAATGTATGGCATTACGGGGGAGGATCCCAACCGGTGGCCCAGCGCGATCGAGCCCAATACGTCAGGGATCTGTATGCCGCAAATCTCCACAACGCCATGGGAGGCCTATCCCCTCATGGGGCTCATGCTCATGTGTTTATCAATGGGATTTATTGGGGCATTCATACCCTTCACGAGCGCCCAGATGACAACTTTGCTGCCAGTTACTTCGGGGGAGAAAATGAAGAATACGACGTCATTAAGCATCGCACTTCAACTGTCGTGCAGGGGTCCAACCGATCCTACCTCGCCTTGATGCGCCTGGCTAATCAAGATCTCACCCAAGCCGATCATTGGGCTTCCATGCGATCGCTACTGGAGATCGATGACTTCATTGATTACATGCTGATGAACTACTACATCGGTAATGGTGATTGGGCTCACCATAATTGGTATGCCAGCTATCGCCGCGACGATCCAAATGGTAGGTGGCGATACCACAGCTGGGATGCAGAAAAAGGGCTTCAGAGCGTTCGAGACAACGTCACACGTAAAGATAACAGCGGTGGCCCGACCCATCTCCATCATCGTTTGATTCAAAATCCCTCCTATCGCATGCGCTTTGCCGATCGTGCCTATGAACACCTGAGACGAGGCACGCTCACTCCAGAAATGGCAGAAAGTATCTACCGGACGACCAGTGACCCAATTGAATGGCCCATCCGTTTGGAATCTGCGCGATGGGGAGACAACCAACGGGCGCAGCCCTACGATCGTTTGGACTGGGTGGAAATCCGTGATTCTTTATTTGGCGAATCACAGAATCGCTCCTTGCCAACCTTTGATTATTTTTCCCGCCGCAGTGAGATTGTTCTCAACCAGTTCCGATCAAGGAATTGGATCCCATCGATCGATCCTCCCACCTTCAGCCAACAGGGAGGCCCACTGGCATCGACAAGCTCCTTGACCATGCAGTCAGGCGGAGGGACCATCTTCTACACACTGGACGGCACCGACCCCATGGGGCAGCAACCCGTAGTCCTTTCTCGGCAAATCAAGACACTGGTCTCAGAATCGGCTACCAAAAAAGCCTACATGCCCGAAAACAACACTCTGGACGGCTCTTGGTTTGAGGTAGGTTTCAACGATGCTGATTGGCCTTCCGGTCAGGCAGGCGCGGGGTATGAAAATGGATCTGGCTACGATGATTTCATCGCTCCCTCCTTGAACTTCTCAGAGGCTGTCTCCAGCCAAAACGCAGAAACCATTTACATGCGAACTCATTTCACGCTGGAAGAGGTTCCCTCCTTTGATCAGCTTACGTTGGAGGTGCGCTATGACGATGGCTTCATTGCTTATTTGAACGGAAAAGAGGTCGCTAGGTCGAATGCTCCGGGAAACATGGGTACGCCTGCCGCATGGAACGCCTCCGCTTCTGCCAGCCACAGCGACACCCAGGCTGCGGTTTTCGAAGCCGTGGACATCACTGGTGAAGACCTTGATGTATTGCGCCCGGGAGACAATGTACTGGCCATTCATGGACTAAATGTCTCCAATTCGAGCAGTGATTTTCTCATTTGGCCACGCCTGATCGCTTCCACCACACTCACTGAAGAACCCACCGGTCAGGATCAGGCAATTTTCCGTTACGAAAACCCCATCCTGCTGCGGGCTTCCGCCCGCCTCAAGGCGCGCTCTTTTGATGGGGTCCAATGGTCTCCCCTGAATCAGGCCCAATTCCTGATCAATGCCGTTCCAGCCACTGCTCGAAACCTGTTATTGACACAGATTCATTACCACCCAGCGGCACCCTCGGGTGAAGAGATGGCGCTCGGTTTTGACCAACGAAGTGACTTTGAGTTCCTTCAAATCAAGAATGTCAGCCAGAAACCGGTCGATCTTCGAGAGGTCGCCTTTACCGATGGCATTGCCTTCCATTTCCAGGACGACAGCTTCCTTCACGAGTTACCTGCGGGCGCCAAATGCGTGGTGGTGGCCGATCCGGATGCCTTTCGCTTTCGGTTCGGTTCTCAGGAAACGATTGCGGGGATGTTTCAGCAACAGACCAACCTTTCCAATGCGGGCGAACGACTGCAGGCGACCGGGTCTGATGGAAACCCGCTTTGGGACCTCACCTATGACGATCAGGAACCCTGGCCAACACTAGCAGATGGCCAAGGGTATTATTTGTACCGCTTGTCTCCGACCCTCTTTCCCGATGCAAACAGTTCATCGGCATGGGAAGCCGTTCAGGCTGCTACAGATCGGACGCTTCCCCCGCCCCCTTCCATTTCACTCCTTCTACCGGATGAACAGACATCGGTTGCCCAAGGTCAAAATGTCAACATCTCGGCCAATATTGCCTCATCCCATAACACCCCCATGGCCCGACTGGAGTGCTTGATCGACGGTGTGTCCATTGGCGAACTGTTGGGTCCGCCCTATCTCTGGAATTGGAAACCAGAACAATCGGGTGCACACCTCCTGCAAATCCAGGGTTGGGATGTTTACGGGCAATATGGGGTCTCTGAAGAGGTGCGCCTCATCGTCATCCCTCACACCGGCCCGTCCAGTGCACGCATCGCCTGGGTCAGCTTTCACACCGATGAAACCACCGCATCGAATGCTGCGAGAGCGGCAGGAATGACCGAAGCGCCAGATGCCCTCTACACCCGGTTGCTCACCAGGGATGGGCACGAAGTCTACCGCATTGCGACTACCTCCACTCCCGATAAAGCCTTACTCGAATCGTATGATTTAGTCATCGTGAGTCGTTCTGTTGCCAGCGGAGACTACGCCTCAGATGCCCAAGGGATGATGTGGCACGGCCTCGAGACTCCCGTGATGATTCTTGGGGGTTATGTCACGCGAAGCAATCGACTCGGCTTCACGCTGGGCACCACCATGATCGACGCGACCAGCCCCATATACCTGAAGGCCGAAGATCCCTCTCATCCCGTTTTCGAGGGAATCCCATTGGATGCCGAGCATGTCATGGCCCAACTCTATGCAGAACCTGTTACCTGGAACGGCATCTTGCAGAGAGGCATCTCCATCAACCAGAACCCCCTTTCCGGGGGCGGCAAAATCATTGCGACCCATGCAACGCACTCTGACAAGAGTGCCTATGGAGGAATCGTGATCGCCGAATGGGAGCCAGGCGCCACGATAAGCCATGCGGCTGAACCGATATTGGCGGAGAAGAGAATGCTTTTCCTGACCGGAAGCCGTGAGGCATCGGGGTCCACCTCCGAAACGGCCGGTCTATTTGACCTCACCGAAGAGGGTGGGCACATGTTTCTCAATGCCGTGCGATATCTCACTCAAACCCAGGAAACAACGTTCGGTTCTTTTGTGGCCATCGAAAAGTCTGATCAAGGCTTGTGGATCTACTACACGGGGACCTTACAAAGCGCCCCAAGTTTGCAGGGACCTTGGAGCGATGTCGTGGGAAGCCAGAACCCACATCCGCTGGAGAGTCCCATGGATCGCATGCAATTTTTCCGCTCGGTCCCCTGAGGAACCCCCTTTGACGTGGGTCATCCTCATCAGGGTTTTGAGGCAACACCTCGCTTGGATGCGCTCGAGAGGTTGCGCGCAAGAAATAAAGCCACCACCCCCACCATGGAGCCCAAACTCACGGCAAACGGTGCACTGATGACCTTAGCTAACCAGCCAGCCAGGAAATGCCCGAAGGGGCTTAGCCCAATAAAACAGAAGGCATACACACCCATGACTCTGCCCCGCATGCCATCGGGCACAAAGCCCTGAACCATGGTGTTGGAAGTGGCAAAAAACACAATCATACCCCATCCCGAAATCGCCAGCAAACAGCCTGCCAGCAAGGAATGGGTCGTCCAGGCGAAGCAAAAACTGGCACAAAGGAAAATTCCCAAACCCCAATGGGAGAGCTGGAGCCGATCGCCTCTTTCGCGCAACCAAGCGAGACTGACCGAACCCGTAATCGCGCCGACTCCATTGGCTGTGAGCAACCACCCCAGACCTTCGGCACCGACATGAAGCCTTTCCTGGACAAAAACTGGCATCAACACGAGATAGGACATGCAGAACAAGCTGGCCACCGAAACCAGGAGAAAGATGGTGCGCACCTCAGGGTGTCCCCCAATCCATTGCACAGCTTGGCGCAACAGCGGCCTTGTGTTGCTCACATTCGAGACGCTCTGCCTGACTGGCAGGCGCATGCAAAGGTAGCCCGCAATGACGGCCCCGTAGGAAAGGGCATTGATCAGGAAGCAAATCGGCAGGCTCACCCGACTCACCAATAGCCCGGCAATCGCTGGACCGACAATGCGTGCGGCGTTGAACACGCTGGAATTGAGAGCGATGGCATTGGGAAGGTGCTCCTTGCCGACCATATCGACCACAAAGCTTTGTCGAACCGGAATGTCGATGGCATTGCTGATTCCCAGGCAAACAGCCAGGCATCCAATTTGCCAAAACGCGATGGATTCGCTGAGACTCAGAAAATAGAGAATCAACGATAACACCAGTGCCAAACACTGAGTCACGACAAGAAGAGTCCGTTTGTCGTATCGGTCTGCCATGGAACCCCCAAGAAAAGTCAGCAGGGTGACGGGAATGGTGTGCAGGAACCGGACAATACCAAGGCTCATTGGAGAGCGAGTCAAGGAATAGACCAACCAGCCCTCGGCCACCATCTGCATCCAGGTACCGGTCAGGGAGACTAATTGAGCAAAAAAGAAGATCCGGTAATTGCGGTGCTGGAGGGAGGCAAACATGCCATCATGGACCGCTTCCTCACCTCCCTGTCCAGGAGTACCGTTTCCAGCATCCCCCTTGAATGATGTCGGCAGCGAGTTGGGAGGTTTACAGTCATCTGTCATCAGGCGGAGGCCTACAGAATCAGAGGGATCCCGGGCTGGCAATACTAAAGGACGATCTCGGGAGAGCGTTGCCAGTCTTCTTCCCCTTTGCTAAATCTTGGAAGTGGCGCTCACCATCGACAACTTACCGAATCAGCTGGCGGCATTGATAGCCTCCTTCAAGCAGCCAGCCAAGGCCTATTTGGTGGGTGGTTGCGTTCGAGACGCTTTGTTGGGGCATCCGGTCCATGACTACGACATTGAAGTCTATGGCATGCCCATGGAAAAACTCCTAAAGCATTTGCAATCCCGAGGCCGCACCGATGCCGTTGGGAAGTCCTTTGGCGTCATTAAATGGTCCCCTAGGCCGGGCGAGACTTATGATATCGCACTCCCTCGAAAAGAAATCAACACCAATACTGGTCACCGGGGTTTCAACGTGCATGCAGATCCTTTTCTCCCTCTGGAGTCGGCTTGTGAACGCAGAGACTTCACGATCAATGCCATGCTTTATTGCCCTCTGGAAAAACGACTGATTGATTTCTTTGGGGGCAAGGAAGATTTGGAGAAACGCCAACTGCGCCATACCTCTGAAGCGTTTCACGAAGATCCTTTGCGGGTCATGCGAGGCATGCAACTGGCTGGACGCTTTGGACTCTCCCCTCACCCGGAGACACTGACCCTTTGCCGTTCGATGCACTCGTCTTTTGCCTCCCTCCCGAAGGAGCGCTTGTGGGAAGAGTGGAAAAAATGGGCTACCCAATCCACTCATCCTTCCATGGGCCTTTCCTTTCTAAATGCAACAGGATGGCTATCTCACTACACCTCGTTGAATCAAATGATTGGGATTCCACAAGATCCCCAATGGCACCCAGAGGGGGATGTGTGGGAGCACACTTTGTTGGTTTGCGATTCCGTGGTTGGAGCGGAACCCTGGCAGGATGGGCTCTCATGCGAAGATCGCCTGGCGATCATGATGGCCTGTCTTCTCCACGATACAGGAAAAGTCACTACGACAAAGACGATTATCAAAAAGGGCCTCCAGCGAATCGTCTCCCCTGGTCACGCTCAAGTAAGTTCGCGCCTCTCGGAGATTTTTCTCCATCAAATTGGCGCGCCCCTGTGGTTGGCTCAAAGGGTCCGGCCGCTGGTCCAGGAACACATGATGCACTTGCAGCAGCCTACCGAACGAGCCGTGCGCCGTTTGGCAAGACGGCTTGAGCCTGAGTCTATCAAGCACCTCTGTCACGTAATGCTTGCCGACGCCAAAGGCCGTGGCAAGGCATCTCAGGCAAACCCCATCCATATCGTGGCCCTAAGAAAAAAAGCTGAGAAACTCGAAGTCACCGATGGCGCCCCAAAGGTGCTTGTCCAAGGAAAACAGCTGGTGGGCATGGGGTATCCACCTGGAAAGGAAATGGGACGACTGCTAGCCAAGGTTTATGACCAACAAATTGAGCAAGGATGGAGCGAGAAGCAAAGCGCTCTTGCCTGGCTTTTAAAGGCCTACCCACCTCCTAAGGAGACCTCTTCCTGAATCAGCCCTCCCGTCTTCAGTCAAAAAGTCTCAAAGTTTCCTCTCGAGCATCTTCGATACGACCGATGTCTAAAGGCTGTTGCATGGGAGTAAAAAGGATGGCATTCAGGAAGTCGTAGATGCCATTGGCCACCCCCCATGGCAATCGCAGGCCATCAGCAGGTGTTGAGCCTTTCAGGTTGGATATGCTTGCATCGGCACCATGGCTCAATAAATCCTTAACAATCTCAGGATGACATAGAAAAGCAGCGGAATGGAGAGCTGTATCCCCATCGCTGTTCTGAGCGTTTAAATCAACCCCCGCCTCGATCAGAAGATGGGCCACTTCGGCGTGGCCAAATACTGCTGCCATCATCAGTGCAGTACTTTTATTCCCCTGTGGATTAGGATCTCTCTGCTCAAGATCCGTGCCTGAGGCAATGTGTCGTTTAATCTCGAGTGCGTTATTTGAAAGTGCTGCCATCTGTAATTCCACCGTCGGGGGACCCAGATCGGGCGATGAGGAGCTTTCTCTCCCCCCATTTTCCGTTGAGATAGCATCCGAACCACATCCAATGGCGAAGATCAAAAGAAGTCCAAAGAAGATAACTGGGGCAAATTTCATCGTAGTATTGATAGAATTGCCAAAAGCGTTTCCTGACAAGAAAAAAGGCCGCTCACGAGGAGCGGCCCTCATAAGAGAAACTAGAAAATCCTTACTTGGCCTTGATGGCTGTGGCAGTAAATTCCAATTTACCATCGATTTCGGCTACGGAACCCTCTGCCGAAACCTTCACCGTAGACTGACAAACTTGGCCGTGAAACTGACGGCTCACCTTGTTTTGATCCAAAACATAGAGATGCTCTTTGCCATCGATTGAAACTCGGATGGCATTTTGACAGGTGCGGCTTTTCTTAAGCTCACACTTCAAGCACAGGGCTTCTCCCGTCAGGGTCTTCTTCTCTTGCAGCTTGATACTGGAGGCAGTGAGCACGGATTGATCGCTATCCTTGGCTAGAGTGCCGACAGCAATGATGGGAGCCGTGGAGGAGCAAAGATTCTTGTGAAAACCGTTGCTCGCTTCGTTTTTGGCAAAAATGATCAATGTTTCTTTACCATCAATACTCGCCTGCAACGCATTCTGACAGCTGTCGGACTTGCCTAATTCGCACTTGAGACAGCAACCGGTACCCTTCAGGGTGACGGCTGAGGCGGCAACCGTCTTTTCAGGAGCTTCTACTTTCTTTTCGGCTTTGGCCTCCTTCTTTGGGGCCACCTCAATTTTAGTGGCTACAATCTTTTTGATGCCATTGACCTCAGTGACTTTTCCGTGAACGACCGTCGCCTTAGGTCCCTGGCAAACTTCAGAGTGGTAAGCTTGGCTCACATCATTGTGCTCGATGAAGTGAAGGATTTTCTTACCTCCAACATCGACAATGATGCCATTTTGACATTGCGCGGTGATTTTGGAGACGCACTTGGTGCAGACACCTGTTCCGCCGAATTGTTGGGGGGCATCTGATTTGGCCTCATCGCCAGCCAAGCTGATTTTGGTGGCGACAAGCACTTTGTTACCATCCACATCCTTGACAGACCCAACGGCCGTGATGGCTTTGGTGCCGCTACAAAGATTTTTGTGAAATGCCTTGCTGACAGCGTTGTGCTCCAAAAGGTAAACAACATCCCCTGACTTGAGTGCATTTTGACAGCTATCGGCCTGCTTGAGCTTGCACTTGGCGCAACAACCGGTACCCGTCAGGGTGACTTCAGCCGACTCGGCTTGACTTTCGGGCATGAGGCCCAGGCTTAAACCCAGGCTCAGGCCCAGGGCAATGATTAGATGCTTCATGATTTTACGAATTGAATAAATCGAGGGCACATCCCTCAATGAGTTGAATTTGTGGGTTTTACGAAATAGAACAACAAAATTATAGCATGTCTGTTTCGGTCGGCAACGAATAATTCGACCTTGGAACCTTCCCCGCTAATGAGTCGCACTCATAAAATCACCTCCCTTCACCATGGCTCGAGGACATTCACCTAAGTGCTTGCCTTGCGTTCAAGAGGAGTGGAAGCTTTGGACCGTTGAACTTCCCAACAAGCCATGTATCAACTCAGTCAATTAGCCAACGGGTGTCGCATCGCAAGCGCCTATCTTCCCTCCATGTCGAGCGTTTGCGTGGGGGTTTGGGCCGGCACTGGAAGTCGCCATGAATCAGCCCATCAGGGAGGCATCAGTCATTTCATTGAACACATGCTCTTCAAAGGTACGACTGGGCGCACGGCTAAAGCGATTACAGAATCGGTGGAAAGCCTGGGGGGATACCTCAATGCCTTTACTTCGGAAGAAAACACCTGCTACTACGCAAGGGCCAGCAGCCGACATTTTTCAACCCTCAGCGACGTCCTCATGGATATGGCCATGAATCCGACATTTCTTAAGGAAGAACTGACCAAAGAACGTGAGGTTATTTTGGAGGAACTCGCCATGATCATGGATCAGCCCCATCAGCGCGTTCTGGAGATGCTCAATGAAGTCTGTTGGCCAAACCATCCATTGGGTCGATGTATCACTGGCACCCCGGAGACACTCGCCAGCATGAATGCCGGAAGATTGCGCCGTTTCTGGGGCAAACACTACCATGCAAGCAATCTATTGGTCGCCGTCGCAGGTCCCTTGGAGCACCGACAAGTCGTACGACAAATTCGTCCATTGGCAAGAAAACTGCCATCCGGCAAACCACCCCATGAGAAGGCTGTGCGCAACCGACAAAGCCATCCCAGGCTCATTCACTTTAGACGTTCCTCTGAGCAGGTACAGCTGGCCATTGGGATCAAGACCAGCTCTCGCCATGATTCGAATCAATATGCGTTGCGAGTCCTCAACACCATCCTTGGAGAGAACATGAGCTCACGTTTGTTTCAGAGCCTGCGCGAGGACCACGGGCTCGCCTATTCGATCTACAGTTCCCTAGGTTTCTTCAATGATGCTGGCTTGATGATCATCGCTGCGGGCATCGAAGCCACCAACATCCCCAGAAGCCTACAGCTGATACAGCAAATTCTTGAGGAACTCTGCCAGAAACCTCCAACCGTGAAGGAGATCCATCAGGCACGTGATTACCTCATCGGCCAACTGGAGCTTCATCTGGAAAATACTGAAAACCACATGATCTGGTTGGGAGAGCATGTTTTGGGCTTTGGCCACCCTCCCATCCAGAATCAATTTCAAAACCGACTGCAGTGCGTCACCCCAAATGCCGTATGGACGGCCGCCCAAAAAACTTTCCAGCCGCAGCACATGAATCTTGCGGCAGTAGGGCCCATTGCAAAAAAGCAACTCTCCCCATTCCAACATTGGATGTCTTGACCGAAAGGGACCCCTTACCCAGCATCCCATTTATGGCTTTTCGTGTTCTCATCGATAAAAAAGATCTTCAGATTGGGGAAACCATGGTGTTCGATTACAGCGAGGTGGGTATCCCTCGACAGGGTTTTTTGGCGCGCCTGGAGGATGGATGGGTGGCCTACGAAAATCGCTGTCGTCATCTCCCGATCAGTCTCGACATGGATGACAACCAGTTCTTCACGCGGGACAAAGCCTATTTTTTTTGCCAGAGCCACGGAGCTCTTTACGAACCGCAAACGGGCGAATGCGTGCAGGGCCCTTGCGCCGGAGCAGCACTGAAGCCCATTCCGCTGACCATTCAAGAGCATCAGATTGGTATCGAGACCGAAGATTAACCTCCACCTCTGGAATAAGGATCCTGTCCCGGATCATCTAGGTACTCTCCTGGGGGCAGCTCACCATAACCCTCAAAATGGTCTGGACGAAGAGGTTCGGAAATCACCCTCTCCTCGGAGAACCATTTCCCAAGGTCCACCCACTTACAACGCTGACTGCAAAAAGGACCGTAGACCTGCGTAAGCCAAGCTCCGCGCTGTTTACAGGTCGGGCAGAGGATGGATACATCATTCGCCATGAGCCCTGAAAGCGACTAGCCGCGCCGAATCTCCGAACCCTGAAAACGTATAGTGATTCGAAAAACCTTTTTTTGCCGACAAGAAATATCGCCACTGGCCAGATCCACTTGCTCGGGAATTTCTATCCGATGAAGATCGACCACAGCATGATAGCCTCTCTCGGAAAAGATATCGATGAGCATGGCAAGTGCTTCGCTGTCGTGAAGCAAGGAATCTTCAATATTAACGGTTGCAAGCCCAGAAATGGCGTGCCGCACCACGACAGGCATGATCTTTTCCTGAATCAAACCAATCACCTGATGAAAAAGTTCGGTTTGATTGAGTTCATAGGCATCGAGGCGCTTCACCAAATCCTGCCGTGCATGAAGAATGATCTCACTGGCAAGTGGCAGATTGCGAAGGCTATCGTAGGTCTGAGGATCCAGCTCCAGCAAACTCTGATAGCGCAATTCATTAAGAATGTTGCGTTCCACTTCGGCCACCGAGCCTTGCGCGTTGACGAAATGGTAAAAGAAAGTCTGTTTGAGTGACTGGAGAGCCTCCCAGGTCTGCTCCTTGAACACCTGATACCTTCGTCGGGCCGCCTTAGGGTCCAAGTCGGTGGGACGCAACTCCACACATTCCCCAACACCGGTGCTACGAACTTCCTGGTTGTGCGCCTCAGCTTGATGTCCACGTTTGATCTGCCGTTCCACACTGGTCTTTTCATCTACGAAAAGGACCATGATATGGATGGTCGGCTGACGAAAGTGCACCCTCAAGGGCGTTTCAAAAAAGCGCGCCCTTAGCTCCTTCATCTTATCAACAAGAAGCTTGAGACACTCTACCTGGACCTCGGTTCTGGGAAAACCATCAAGGATGGCGCCATCTCGATAATCAGGGTCCAGAAGTTTCCTGAAAAGAATCCCAACCACCTCCCGGTCACCGACCATGTAACCCGCATCAATGACCTTGCGGGCCTCGGGCGATGTCAGAAGGGAGCTCACTACGATGGATGGGCAAGTCAAACCACGAGTTTTCTGTATGAACCGGGTATGCGTCCCCTTGCCGGAGCCAGGGGCCCCTCCCAGAAGAATGATCTCCTTGGGGAAGCGAAGCATGTCATCCCCGAGATCCTGCTCGAGTTCATTCCAAACAGAATTGAAGATGATCTGAGCATCTTTGATTTCCAGATCGTGCACCACTGCTTTGGGCTTCCCGGAAGCAGTTCCTTTTGCGGGCTTTGCAGGGCCCGTTGGTTCTGATGACATCACCATTGATTTAGAGAGTCATCTTTAGCCCACACTGGCCAGTGGTGCAAGGGAGGAAACCTTCTGTAACAAGGCTTAAGGCGGGCCCAGATCGTCCCAAAAGGCCGCAGGGGGAAAGGTTTCGGTGCAACCTATTGAAATTGCGCCCTCTGCAATATCCAATCGGCAGCCTCTGGGAGGTCATTGACCCGATGAAAAGGACCTTCGGGTTCCACGCATGTCTGTTCCAACTGCGCCCCATAACCCGTGCGCACCAAAATCGAGGTCGCAATCCCGGCTGCCCAGCCGCATTGCAGATCACAAAGCTTGTCGCCGATCATGAAACTTTGTTTCAAGTCCAGCTGATAATCGCGGGCTGCATCCCATAAAAACCGCGGAGATGGTTTACGCCCATAAGAGGGCTGCCCGGGCACCTCAGGGGCAAAGTAAATATGTCGGAAAGTCACCCCATAGGGTCGCAGTATGGAACACAAGCGATCATGCACTCGATGCATGTCTTCCTCGCTGAAATACCCGCGACCGATTCCAGACTGATTGGTGACCACAAACAACTCCATCCCGGCAGACTGCAGTAGGCTCAAGGATTCCGGGACCCCCTCAAACAATTCCAGTTCTTCAGGTTTGCTCAAATAGTGCTTCTCGACGTTGAGCGTGCCATCCCGATCCAGAAAAACGGCCCTAGCCAAATCACCCATGGTCCATCACTGAATTCAGCCATTCCTGCAGACTGTGAGTGGCAGTACCGCTTTTACCCACCACCACACCGGCAGCGTGATTGGCAAGTATGGCGGCCTCCACTGGCGAGGCTCCCCCTGAAATGGCAAGTGTGAAGGCCGCAAGGGCCGTGTCTCCAGCCCCAGAGACATCGAAGACCTCCCTAGCCATGGTGGGAATGTGGAAAGGTTCTTGCCCCCTTTGGCAAAGCAACATGCCTCTCTCTCCCAAAGTGACCAGCATCATAGCAGGGGCGGCTTCCGTCATCAGCTGGGCAATCACCTCGTGGAGCGCTTGATCCTTGAGAGGATCCAAGGTTCCAGGCACCTCGGGGCGTCGCGCCAAAGCAAAAAGCTCTTTGCGATTGGGCGTCATCAGGGAAAGTCCCTTCAAATGGAGTGGCTTGACTGGCTTGGGGTCCATGCTGAGCCAGATCCCACGTTGTCGACACATCACGGTCAGAGAATCTAACAACTCCTGAGTCACTACACCCTTGCCGTAATCGCAGAGAATCACTGCCGAAACTTTCGATGTGAGGTGGCGCTCAACACGTTTGAGCAGTTGTTCGGTCTGGCGAGTGGTAATGGGCTCACGGCGTTCTCGATCCACCCTCACCATTTGCTGACGCAAGGCAACGATGCGTGTTTTCAGTGCGGTCATGCGTGAAGCACTGCGGAGCACGCCGCCACAATCCACCTGGCATTGCTTGAGCTGATCGATGAGGTGATCCCCTTCCACATCACGGCCAATCCACGAGCAAATGACCGTATCGGAATTCCATGCCGTCAGGTTACGCGCTACATTGGCTGCTCCACCAGGCATGTAACGCTCATCCTGGAAATCCAGAACCGGGACAGGAGCCTCCGGGGAAATGCGGGTGACCTGTCCCCAGATAAATTGGTCGAGCATGACATCTCCAACCACGAGGATACGCTGAGACATCCCTGCCTCGAGAATGGCTTTTGCCCGCAAGGGATCGATCGAAGGCAGTGTCGGCATCACGAGGCTTCCAGAAAGGCCGTTAACGGACTCGATGCGTTGGCCGTGCGCGAAGCAGCGCCCAGACCAATTTCATAGGCTTCACGACCCGCTTGCACTGCTTTCTTAAAAGCCATCGCCATTCGAACCGGGTCCTGGCTAACAGCAATCGCCGTGTTGATGAGAACCGCATCGGCTCCCAGCTCCATGGCTTCCGCTGCATGACTGGGTGCTCCCAGACCTGCATCCACCACCACTGGGACTTCAGCTTGTTCAATGATGATGCGAATCTGGTCGCGCGTGGCCACCCCCTGATTGGAGCCAATGGGCGAGCCCAATGGCATGACCGTTGCCGTACCCACGGCTTGCAGACGCTTGGCCAATACAGGATCCGCATTGATGTAGGGCAAAACCGTAAAACCTTCGGAAACCAATTGTTCGGCAGCCTTGAGGGTCTCTACCGGATCGGGCAGCAGGTATCTTGGGTCCGGGTGAATTTCAAGTTTGACCCACTTGGGGAGACCGGCTGCGGCGGCCAGGCGAGCCAACCGTATGGCTTCCTGAGCATCCATCGCCCCACTGGTATTGGGAAGAACAAGGAATTTTTTCGGGTCAATGAATTCGAGAATATTGGCGAATGGGTCTTTGGCGCCGGAGAGATCGGCCCGCCTCAAGGCAACCGTCACAATCTCTCCCCCGGTGGCATCCAAGGCATCCCTCATGAGTTGCGGCGATGAAAATTTCCCTGTTCCTACCAAAAGACGGGACCCAAAAGAACGCCCACCAATGTTTAAGGTTTTGTCATTCGCTGCTGACATAGGCTGATAGGATAGATCATTTGAGGATAAGTGCCAGCCTGCGCTGCTTAAATCATAAGCTCCAAGATACGATCACTCAATTGACGTTTCCACCGCTCGAGAAACGTAAAGCGGTGATAGAGTTCGGTCAACTCGCCAACGAGTGATTGAGGGATGGAACCATCTTCTTGACGATGTGATTCCCATGAAACCTGGTGTCGTGACAAAAGTCCCTCGAGATGATGCAGATCGCCCTCCAAAGCCGACCGAAGCGACTCACAGGTTTTGCGTTCATTCAACGCCTTACCTAGAAATACGACTTGCAACAGCTCGGGCGCGTCTGAAGGTGGTTTCTGCTTAAGCGTAGCATCGGTGGCCTGGAGACAAGTGCCCACCTCCATGAACCGGTCTCCGAGGTCTTCGGGAACCTCCTGCATAGGAACCAGCGAGGTTTGAAAACATTCTTGAAGCAGGTACTTGAGCCGACTGGGAATCGCTCCAAGAATTTGGTATGCATGATGGAGGGATTGAGCTTCTGCTTCATTTTCAGGCCCCTTGAGCTCGGCCGCTAGCTCCAAGTAGCGGCTTTTGAGTGTCTCTGCATCCAGCACCAAGCTCGGAGTGACCCCAAGAAGTTGGAAATACGAATCCACGGCAAACGACAAGAAAGCGGACCTGTCTGGTCAAGCACTGAAACTCTCTCCACAAGAGCAACTCGACGCCGCATTAGGATTGCTGACCTTGAATCCTCCGTCCTGAAATGATTCCCTGTAGTCCAACTCAGAACCCGTCACATAGAGGGCGCTTTTGGGGTCTACCACCACCCGAACGCCTTGAGACTCCACCACAATGTCGCGGTGAGCCGGTTGATCCTGAAGATCCATTTTATACTGAAGGCCCGAGCAGCCACCACCGACCACGGCGACTCGCAAAATCCCATGCGGCCTTCCCTGTCGAGAGAGAAGAGAGGACACTTTGTTGCCAGCCTGTTCGGTGAGACGAATCAGGCGCTCATCCCCCTGCCGGATACTCACTTCACTTTGGGGTTTCTCCAACTTGTCCGTGATCATATCGATAACTATATTTATACGGCACTCGCGGCTACCTTGCAATCATGGGCTCGTTTCTTAATGCAGCACTTCAATACGATCCCAATAGGCGAAATCATTGGTCAGGTCATAGGCATAGTTTTCAAGACGCACCGGAACGGACTGCCCAGCAAAAGGGGTCAAGTCCACTTTAACGTCCTGCCAGGTGCCCGAGCTTGCTTCCATGCGCTGTCGATACACGAGCTTTTGATCGACAAAGACCCTCAACACCCAGGGTCCATCCTGAGCAGCGCCCGCCCGGATACGCAACCAGGTCCCCCCCTCAGAGGCAACATCCAGCGTGGAGGAGAGGCTGGCAGAACGCTGGTGGCCGAAAGGATGAGTGACCAAGATGTGCTCGCGCCCATTCCAATCCGTCATCACCGCAGGAGCTGGACCTTTCTCGGCGGAATCCACCTCCCATTGTGGGTTCCAAAGGCTGATGGACTCATAATCACGGGGCACTGAGGAGGCCTGCTGCCCTACCAGCTCACGACGCAGGGCCGGGGTCATGCGGCGCCCATCTTCAGGCGGATTAAGCACATACCATATGAGGTCTCTGAAATCCTGATCGGGCATTTGTTCCAGCCCTTCGGGCATCAGGCTGGATGGGGTTGTTTCCCTCGATGCAATATCATTTTTGCGAACCACCCGCTCCAAAGGTCCAGCAGCGAGCAGCTTCACGTAGGTCTCGGTTTCCTCGATCACTCTTCCGGAAAAGATCCGATCATCATGCGTCTCAACGATCACATTCTCGTAACCGGCTCCGATGATTTGATTAGGATTGATGACATTGGCCAATAGAGCGTCAAGATTGGAGCGCCCTACCCCGGTAAGGTCTGGACCAACCGAGGCCCCTTTGCCGTGTAACTGATGGCAGACCAGGCAAACCGTCTCTGAAAGCTGTTGACCACGGGCTAAATCGGGTTCCCCTTCCAGAACCATGGCTTTTTTGGCTGCGATCAATTGATCCATGTCGGCATTGGCCGGGCGCACGCGCCCAATGGCAGCCAAGGAAGCTTTCTGAATAGCTTCATCACGATGTTCGGTGAGGGCACGGATCACCGAAGCGGGCAAGTCGGAGGCAGCCACCTGTCTCTGCTCGATTCCAAAGAGCAGTCTTCTGATCCACATGTTTCTGGACATGAGCATTTTGATGGCCTCCTGTCGATGGGAAGGTGTCAGCTTGGACCAGGATTCCATCACACCCTGAGCCATAGCCTCACCTTCCTGTTCGCGCATGGCGCGAATCAGTTCCAGAGTCAACGGCCCACCGGCATCCCGCTGAAAGCGCTTGAGCAAGGCTTGCTGCAAGGCGTCGTTCTGAAAGCGGCGAGCCATATCCATGGCCCTTCTCTGCGTCGGCTCATCCACCTGCTCCGATTCAATGTGTTTGACGATATTTCCCAAGGTCTTGGGGTCTCGCCACAACACACCTAACTGTAATAGCCACTCCTGGTGTGGGACCCCTCCCGCTTGTGACCAACGCTCCAACAAAGCCGTGGCGTTTGCGGGAGCATCGCTCCCATGCAATTCCTGTCCCTCAGCCAAGGCCCTGAGAGCTTGGAGCATCAAGCCCTGATCTGCCCCTCTGAAACGATCCACAGCTTGAACCGCTAGGGCGAAGGCCTCCGGTGTGGCCATATCACAAAGTCGCCGAAGGGTCTTGTGCGTCAGTTGACCGGCAAGCGGTTGAGCCGCGGGCCCCTCATTCACAAGCCAGTCCAAAACGGAAGCGGGATCTTCCGCGACCCAAGGTTCGGCAGCCATCCAGGTCATGAATGGGATCAGGGGATCCTGAGCATCCGCAGAAGCACGAATCAATGCATCAAAAACAGGCCCCAGTGTTTCCAGGCCCGCAGCCGAACGCCGGGGAGTATCGATGGTCAGCGATCCAGAAGCATACTGTCGCAAGGCTGTCGCCACAGCCGCCCTTACCGAGGGATGAGGATCCTTGGCCAGACGCTCGAGCCTGGCAAAAGCTCTCCAGTGGTCGGTCGCCCGTTCCCCTGTCAAACGAGCAGCCCAAATGCGCAAGCCAAAATCGACATGTTGACTGGCGGCATCCAAGGTGGTTTCATCCAAGAGCCCGCTCCCATGAAGGGTCCAAAGGGCACTCAAACGCCCCTCAAGGGTGGAAGCCTCTTGGATCATCGCCCTCAAGGCAGGCTGTGTCTCTGCATCACGACGCTCATTCAACAATCGCTGGGCCATTTCGCGATGCCAAACGTTGGGGTGATTCAACAGAGTCACCAGCTCCTTGCCAGAGGCTTGTGCAAGGTTCATCTCTTTCTCAGGTCGGCTTGAGACCACACCTCCTTGGCTATCGCCGGTGTAGACCACGCGCCAAATGCGACCATAGGCACGATCCACGCCTTCGGGATCGGCCCGAGCATTTTGATAGCATGGGTATTTATCATACCAATCGGCAATCCAGACCGTACCATCAGGGCCAATCTGCTCACTGACAGATCGAAACCAACCATCGGAAGACTGGACGAAATTATCCAAGGCGTGGGCCTTGAAGGATGCACCATGGGGTTCCAGACGATCCATGTTGACTGCGTTTTCGTGAATATTCCCCATCAGCACTCTACCCGAATAGGCCTCAGGATATTGATTTCCCTGATACACAGCCACCCCACAGTAAGCAGCTCGATAGTGACGATGATCGACGATGGATGGTAGCAACCCATAGCTGTAGGAAAATTCAGGCCGTCCGGCTTGACGGACATAAAGTCCCCCCGGAGCCATGTGAAAGAGATGGTCAATGACACAGGCACTGACAAAAGCATTTCCATAGCGATCAAAATCCACGTGCCATTGATTGGATGCGCCATCCGAAAAAATCTCGAACCGTTTGGAAGTCGGGTGATAGCGGGCCACGGCCGCGTTCATGATGACTTCGGGTCGCTCGGGGTGATCGGGATCCTTGACCTTCGAATGAGTGAACACCCCCTGAGTCATGTAGAGCCAGCCATCCGGCCCCCAGGTAAACCCATTGAGCAATTCGTGGCGATCCTCCAAACCGAATCCACCCAGCAGAGTCGTGGTTTGATCACATCGATCATCTCCATCGGTGTCTTCCAGAAAAAGCAGATACGGAGCCTGGCCTACGTAAGCGCCACCATTACCCAACAGCAAACCGGTCGCAAGGTTGAGTCCATCCGCAAAGAGGGTTGACGTGTCTGCACGTCCATCCGCATCGGTGTCTTCCAGAATGCGAATTCGGTCGCGAGGTTTTTCTCCCCTCTTGGCCCCTTGCGGGTATTCGAAAAGTTCCAGCACCCAAAGTCGCCCTCGTTCGTCCCAGTCCATGGCAACTGGATTGACCACATCGGGTTCGCTGGCAAAAAGACGCATTTCAAACCCATCAGGAACCGAAAAGGTCGCCGGCGCCAGGGTAGGTGGCACGGGCTGACTGGAGGCAGGCGCATGGGAGCCGGTCAGTTGACGCCCTGCAGCGCGCAGGGTGATGACATTAAGGACCAAAGCCAGGCAAACACACAGGGCACAAAAAGTGGTTGAAACAATAGGTTTCATCGAAAATGTGGAGCGATTGGCATGTTGCGAGAGTACATCCTTCAAAGGGCCCAATGCGCAGCCTCAAGTGAATCGTCTCGGGTGATGAAAATGTTGCGCCAAATCGCCCGTGCTGTCAAAATCCCGTTACTGCCCGTGGAGCTGAAGATCTTTTTTACCCCAAAACCGATGAATCGCAGGTCAGATTGAGATCGGGCACCTTCAGGCAATCAAGGAACGGACAATATTGCCATGGACATCGGTGAGACGGAAATCTCGCCCGGCATAACGGAAGGTAAAGGCCTCATGATCAAAACCCAAAAGCCATAGAATCGTGGCATGCAGATCGTGAACATGCACCACACCTTCGACCGCCTGAAATCCAAATGGATCGGTCGCCCCATGCACCATGCCACCCCGAACACCCCCTCCGGCCAACCACATGGTAAACCCATGGTGATTATGGTCTCGCCCATTGATCTTACCAGCATTGGCACCGGGCTTGGGAAGTTCCACCGTCGGGGTTCGCCCAAATTCGCCGCCCCATAGGACCAGCGTGTCTTCCAACATGCCTCGCTGCTTGAGGTCGGTGAGGAGCGCCCCTATCGGTTGATCACACTCCCGAGCCAATCGGCGGTGGTTTTTTTCGATATCATCATGGTTGTCCCAGGGTTGCCCGGCTCCGTGCCAAAGCTGGACAAAACGCACCCCCCGCTCCAGTAACCGGCGGGCAATCAACATTTGGCGTCCCTGAACCCCACCCCCATACATGTCGCGGATATGTTCGGGTTCCCTTTGGATGTCGAATGCGTCGGTAGCATCCATTTGCATGCGATAAGCCAACTCGAATGAGTGAATGCGGGCTTCGAGCTGAGGATCCGCTTGTCGCTGTTCGACGTGTTCCCGGTTGATGCGTTGGAGCAAATCAAGCTGACGCCTCTGGCGAGAGCTGGTCAGTTTCTTGTTCTGAATATGCTCAATCAGCTTTTCAACTTCCCGATGGCGAGAGTCGACATAGGTTCCCTGAAACACACCCGGAAGAAATCCTGACTGCCAATTTTGAGATTCCTGAATCGGGTAGCCCCCCGGACACATGACAATGAAGCCAGGCAAATTCTGGTTTTCACTTCCCAGACCATAGGTCACCCACGAACCTACACTGGGGCGAACGAGCCGGGCTTCACCGCAATTCATCAACATCAACGAGGGCTCATGATTCGGCACATCGGCCTTCATGGATCGAATCACGGCAATATCATCGATGCATCGAGCCACATGAGGAAAAAGATCACTGACCTCGATCCCACTTTGTCCATGACGCTTGAATTCAAAAGGCGATGCAAAAGCAGCGCCTGTCTGACGTTCAGTTCGCAAATTTTGAGTCGGCAGCATCTGCCCGGCATAGCGATCAAGCTCTGGCTTGGGATCAAAGCTATCCACATGAGACGGCCCACCATTCATGAAGAGATGGATCACTCTCTTTGCCTTACCGGGCAGCAGGGGTTGACGCGGTGCAAGTGGAACGGAGGTTTCAGCTGAGGCTTGCGAGGCGGGGGCGAGAAGCCCCGCTCCGCCCAACATACTCTGCAGCCCAAGAGAACCGAAGCCCATGCCCAGTCTTGAGAGGAAAGCCCGTCTGGGAGGGAGGCTTACCCTGTCCGGGTCGACTGATGGGGTGGAAAGCATGAAATTAGCAATAGAGGGGTATCAGAAGGGCATCCAGCTTGGAGCAGCAACGCATGACTCCCTAAACGTGGCTCTTAGCCAAACCCCGGCTCTTGCGGGGGCGCCAGAGGAGCCGGTTCGGTTTTGGGAGCTTTACTCTGGTAGGTGTAGATGGCCCACAACCCAAAGCCAACCATCAAAAAGATTCCTGCAATCAGGCTGGCAAAAACCTTTCCCACCCATGGGTTGGTGACGATGGCAGAATCTTGAGGCTTGGTGTCATTCACGCTTAACAGCCACTTTACCCTGCCTCAGCCCGGATGCAACCCTATCCTTGAAGCGTCTGCAAGGAGGCAAGCACTTCAGGATCGCGGACATCTACCCAGCGACCTTCGATTTTGAGGCCAGCCATGCGACCACCTGATTCGATCGTCGCGCTAATGGCGTCGGTCAACTCATATTCACCGCGCGGCGATGGAGTCAATGCCTGCATGCGGTCAAAAGCCTGAGGCGTGAAAACGTAAATACCCGCATTGTAATAAATCGGGTCCCCCGGTTTGAGAACCCCTTCCCTTCGGAGGGTTTCCAACTGTTCCAAAGAAGGTTTTTCGACCAGCTTGGTAAGACAGAAGGTGTCGTCGAAGAAATTGATCCCCCCCTGCGTCACATCTTCCCCTTCGGTCACCGTCAGCAAACCATCGAATGCAGCTGTACTAAAACGCTGAACCATCTGATGGTAGGTCTCAGGACGCACCAGGATGTCGCCGTAAGTGAGGAGAAATTCATCTTTCCCCACAAAATCTCGAGCTGGCAGAGCTGCGCGGCCTGTACCGTCTTGTATGGTCTGCTGACGATACTGAAGGTTGACTCCGAGAGAGCTCCCATCGCCCAGGTGTTGTTCGATCACTTCAGCTTTCCAGCCGGTGATGAGGCAAATGTCGACAATGCCGGCCTGTCTCAAGCCACCCAAAATGTGTTCCAGGATTGGCTTGCCTTCGACCCGAAGCATGGGCTTGGGGGTTTCCTCGGTCAGAGAGCCCATGCGGGTCCCCTTCCCTGCTGCCAGGATGACTGCTTTCATGGCCTCTCACCTCGCCCCTGCAAACACTTGGAGCCTCTCCTCTTGGCGATTCGCGAGTAAGGGAAATATTCAGGCACCATATTTGTCAAACATCCGAGCGTGAGCCTGCATGTGTCGCATGAGGAACTTGGCTTCAAAGACCCCTAGAGATCCTAGATTGGCCCCGGTTTCGGTATATCGATCCAACTTGTCCGAGCCTGAAAAGGCGGAGCTCAAGAGCACCGGCTGTGGATGCCATGAGTGCCCCTTCATCGGGCATGGCGTGGAATGGTCTCCGGTGATGGCCAGGACATCGGGGCGCTTTTGAAGAAGGATCGGCAAAGCTTCATCCAGCTCCTCGATGGCTTTTTTCTTGGCCTCAAAATTCCCATCCTCTCCATACATGTCGGTATATTTGTAATGGATGAAGAAGAAATCGTAATCGTCATAAAGTTCCAGATAACGATTAAACTGTTCACCAATGGTTTGCGGGCCCTCTATCTTGGTCATGCCAACGAGTTGTGCCAAACCTTTGTACATGGGATAAACCGCCAAACAAGCTGGCTTGAGCCGATAGCGTTCTTGGAAGGTTGGAATATCGGGCTGATGCGCAATGCCCCGCATCAGAAACCCATTGGCCGGCTGTTCATCTTTGAGCAGTGGTAGAGCCACCTCGTAGAAGGCATTGATCAGATTCGCGGCCTTTTGAGCTTTCTTGGAACTGGCATCGGCGGGAATCGCCTTCGCGATGGGAAGTCCTTCCCGTTGAGGATCGGTATCCAGGATCGGGCCCTCCAGACCGGCTCCCCTGAAGATGACCACAAAACGATGCCCCTTACCCGCTTGAATAATCACATCGGCAGACCCCACCTTTTTGATTTTGGAAGCCAGGATGCCGCACAAACGCTCACACACCTCGGTTTCAATCCGCCCAGCTCGACGGTCGGTGACCAGCCCTGATTCATCGAGAGAGCAAAAGTTGGCGCGGGCAGCCACATCACCAGGCTTCAATTCAATCCCCAGGCCAAGTGCTTCAATAACCCCTCGCCCCACTTGGGTTTCTACCGGGTCATAACCAAAGAGCGCGAGATGTCCGGGCCCGCTTCCGGGGGTGATCCCCGGAGCCACAGGGGTCATGCGCCCCTGAATAGCTTCACGGCTCAGCTGATCCATGTTGGGTGTTGCGGCAGCTTCCAGAGGGGTCAGAAACTCTGTGTCTTTGGTGGCAATATCCCCCACCCCATCCATGACAATCAGGGCCAGTTTGGCCGTCGTCGGAAGGGTGAGTTGAGAATACAGTGTGTCAAGTTGGGTCATGCTCAATTTCAATTTAAGAGGTCAAAAGTTGCCAGTGAGGTCTTCGTTCGGAAAAGTTTCCTAAAAAACAGAGACCGCCACGACTCCAAAGGAGTGGATTTTGGGTCGTGCCGTCTTCAAGGTCAATGGGATATTCATTCTATGCCAACGCGTCTACCATCCTTATGGAAGATAGCATTCAGTCCACGGCTATCACAGAAGCCTGTTCGCCGTTGGGAAGAGTGAGTGACTCCCCTGATGAAAGCCCATACATGGCTTCACCCAGTGGTGATTGAGGGGTCACGACCGTAACTCTTCCCAGTGACACTTCCACATCCATTCCGCCCCCTTGGCGAAGCAGGAAGTAATATTCGCGCTGCCCCTCCAGCTCGAGGGTCACCAAGGCCCCAATGCCGATAGGTTGCCCCCTGAAGGAGCGAGGCTCCATGGCACACAACTCGTCCAGCTGCAGGGCCAATGCGGTGAATTGCCTGGCATGCCCTCGAGCCAGATAGGAAGCCTCCAATCCGCCGGTGTCCCATTTGGTCTCAGCTCGAGACTGTTCATCCGTCGCCCCTGCCGATGCTTGACGATTGGCTTGCTGATGTCTTCTGAGCAAAGCCTCTATCGCTTCCTTCAATTGATGCCAAACAAGGGTCTTATCCATAAGCTGATGTGCAGGAGCGCGAGGCAGGAGTCGCCATCTGATAAAGAAAAAGGCTCAAGCTTTGGGGTTCCTTGAGCCTGACCAGTCATCACCGGTGTTCCGCTTGACGCCCGTGGTGATCAATCTAAACTGGCTTTGCGCCGCAACTTTCCTACGCGCCTGTGTTTACTTGAATAAAAGGTTTATGCCACAATTTTCTTTTAAAGCGCGTAAGCGCAGCGGCGAATTGGTCCAGGGTGTTCTTGAGGGCCCAGACCGCAGCGCCGTCCTCTCTCAGATGGAGAGGCAAGGGCTTCTCCCAATCTCTCTGGAGGCATCCAAGGGCAAGAAAGGCAGCAAACCGGCCAATGCTCGGCAGGCTGGCCCAAGCCCGACATCCACCTCTGGAAGTGCCGCGCCGCCACTCTTTCGCGAGTGGTTCAGCAAAAAACGCAAACCCAAGTTACAGGAGTTGGCCACCTACACTCAGCAACTTGCCAATTTGCTGCATTCCGGGATGCCATTGACCGTGGCTCTTAACAGCATGAGTCATCTTGAATCCAAGGGGATCCCTCAGGAAATCAGTGTCCAGCTGCGAGGAGACGTCATGGAGGGCAAAGCTCTCTCGGATGCAATGGCCAGGCTACCACACATATTTACCGACCTCTACATCAACATGATCCGGGCAGGAGAGCAGAGCGGTGCCCTTGAGGAAGTCCTTCATCGCCTGGCGGCTCACTTCGAGCGGTTTGCCGAGGTTCGGCAAAAGTTCGTTTCCGCTCTGATCTACCCCATCATCGTAGGGACCGTTGGTGTCGGGATCATCGCCCTGTTCATGACCGTCATTCTGCCGAAGTTTACGCAGATCTTCACCGACATGAAGGTTCCTCTACCGGCCTCTACCGAAGCCTTGATTACCGTGAGCCGACTCTCAGCGACCTATTGGTGGTTGGCTCCTCTGGTGGGTGCTGTTGGAGCCATTCTTTACCAGCGATTCAGTTCCAACCCCTCCGGACGACGCACGCTGGACCGTTGGAAACTCACGATGCCCATCATCGGAAAGGTTTTTAAATTAAACCTCTTCAGTCAGTTTGCCCGCACCCTGGCCACTCTACTCAAGAACGGCGTCCCGGTTTTGACAGCACTCAAGATTACCGAAAACGTGATGCCCAACACCATTCTGGCAGAGGCGATTGCCAAGACCCGCGAAGATGTCACAGATGGCAAGACCATCTCACAACCCCTGACACGAAGCCAGGTCTTCCCACAGTTGATGATCGACCTGATCAAGATCGGGGAGGAAACCGGTGATGTTCCAGGCTCCCTGCAAAGCGTGGCAGAAACCTATGAAGATCAACTGACCATCGCCTTGCGAGTCATGACGAATTTGGTGGAGCCTGCCATGATTATCCTGATGGCCATCGGTGTCGGAGGACTCCTCTTCAGCATCCTTTCAGCCATGTTTCAAATCACCTCTTCCATTGGCAACCGATGAGGCAGCATAGCGCTCAGGAAAGTGCTTTCACTCTCATCGAGATCATGTTGGTCACTGGCATGATGCTTCTCATGCTGGGCTGGGGTATCCCAAACATGATGCGTGCCCTTGAAAAACACGGGATTGCCAAGGCTACGATGGATATCATGGATGGATGCAAGCAGGCGAGGGCCCTGGCCATCCTTAAGAGTCAGACTAGCGAGCTGGTCATTGGCTCCTATGAAGATGGCTACGCGCTTTATGTCACCGCCACTCAAACCCCACGTCTGATGCAGCAGGACACGGGCATTCTTCCTGAGGATTTTGACGCCCCCGACAATCTGGATGATGAGGGAAACCAGAAATCCAATCGTAGCGTCCTGGCCGAGCTGGATGGCTTCCGCCGCAACATTGGAGGCGACATCGCCATCGAAATGCTGGATATCAATTTCATCAACATGCTGGAGGGCACCATCAACGAAGCCAGAGTGCGGTTTTACTCCAATGGAACCAGCGACGAGTTCACCATCGGCCTGCTTCTCAACGATGACCGTCGCATCGTCACACTCGATGCCATCACAGGCTTACCCAGCGTCATGGACCCAAGCAACATCGATTTGTAGCAAGCACCCATGAACCGACGCCACTCACCCTTTCAAAAAGCCAACCCCGCGCACGGGGGCTTCAGCTTGCTGGAGGTCATGATTGCCATTGGTATTTTTTTTACTTCGGTGTTCCTGATCCTGGAATTAACCAGTCAACACCTTCGCACTGCGCGCATCATGCAAACCATGGATGTCGATCGCAGCAGTTTGCCCGCACTGCTCTCCATGACCAACTTTCTGGAGATAGGTCCCCTGCCCATCGAGATCAAAATGGATTATGAAGACAGCCATCCCGGGGTTACGGTCGATGGCATGATCGAGGAGGCAGCCACCAATGGTCTTTTCAGAGTCGACTACACCATCCACTGGCTTGCCGAAAACAACATGCGTAAGACGCGCAACAGCATTTTGCTGTGGCGGCCCAACATGGCCAACAACCGATCCAATCTACCGCGATAACGGTGACACTCCGATTCACAAACCGTCAGCGAGGTTTTACCTTGATCGAAATCATGGTCTCAGTGGGCGTCCTGGGTGGATTGATGGTGGCCATCTTCGCTTCCTGGCAAGCGATTGTAAAAAGCTCTCAAATCGGCATCACGGCATCGGTAGAATCCCATCGCAACCGAATTGCGATCCGCTCCATCAACGATGCACTGACATCTGCCATCATGCATGAACTGAACTTGCCCTACTATGCCTTCCTGACCGACACGACCGGTGAATTTGCCGCTTTCAGTATGGTCTCCCACCTCCCTGCCTCCTTTCCAGGAAGCGGTCTTTTCCAAGGCCAGCCCGTCCGAAGGGTGACCTTCAGTGTGGAGTCCACCAACTCGGTATACCAGCTGATCCTGCGACAAAACCCCATTCTGGCTCCTGTAGAGCAGGGAGATGAGCCCTATCCCGTCGTGTTGGCAAAGAATGTCGGTGAGTTCAATCTTGAATTTTTCGATTTGCGCAACGGTGAGTGGATGCCCGAATGGGGGAATACCAATCAGCTTCCGGCGATGGTGCGGTTTCGTCTCGGGTTTACCCGCCCCGGCTCCAAAGAAGTGGAGGAGGGCCGCATCATTGAACGGATCGTGCAACTCCCTGGACAGACGGTACAGGCAGCCTGGCAGCGCCCGGTCGCTGCCAATGGGATGGGCACTCCCAACGTCAACCAAAACCGACCCCAAACCCGATGAAGCTGTTGACTTCCAGCCCTTCCCTTTCCCACCAGCGCGGCATCGCTCTGGTGATGGTCCTGGTGGTCGTGCTGGCCATGGGGATCATGGCAGCCCATTTCAGCTTTTCGATGAAGATCGAGACGCAACTGGCATTGAACACCACACGCGATCCCGACATGGAATGGATGGGGCGCTCTGGAGTGGAATTAGCCAAGTATGTTCTCGCAGAAAAAACGAGGATCCCCGTAGAAAATCAATTTGACGCATTGAGCCAATTTTGGGCTGGCGGGGTCTACGGCACCAATGAGGTTCTGGCGGCGATGTCGCTCAAGAACGTTCCTCTGGGGGACGGGACGATCAGTGTGCGGATCGAAGATGCCGAACGAAAATTCAACATCAACGCTCTGGGACCGGAGATCCTCAGCCAGTCTCTCATGTATATGGGGGTCGATTCCTTCCAATCTTCGGTCATTCTGGATTCCTTGATGGACTGGGTCGACCCGGACATCGATACGCGGGTCAATGGGGCCGATGAGGAGGCTTATCTCGTTGAGCCCAACCTCCCCAAGCTGGGGCCTTACCTGGTCAAAAACGGGCCCCTGGATGACATTTCGGAACTTCTACTCATTCGAGGCATCACTCCCGAACTCTATTATGGCATGCAGGGAGGGCTTCCGGCCCCCAACATGCCCATGGGCATGGGGTATGGTGATTTTGGATTTATCGACTTGTTCAACACCTTGGGAGGGTTTCAGATCAACATCAACACAGCCTCCAAGGAAGTGATTCAAATGCTACCGGGCATGGATCCCAACCTGGCCTGGGAAGTCACCATGACACGGGCTGGTTTTGATGGCATGGAGGGCACGGAAGATGACATGCCTTTCATGCGCATCACCGATCTGATGAATGTTCCTGGAATGACGCCTGATCTCATGTCCCTAATGCGTCGCTTTGTCACCAACCGAAGCAATACCTTCGAGATTTATGTCGAAGCAAGCATCGATGAATACGTGAAAATGTTTCGCGCGGTATTGGTGCGGGTCAACGCTCGCGATTTTGCGACCCTGAACATGCGCTGGGAATAGGAGAAGGACATGCCATCTTCCTCTGCCCCAGGACCGATGATCTTTGTCACTGCCTCTGATACAGGGGTCGGTAAAACCCTACTGACTTGCCTGGGCCTGCGCAGCCTCCGCAATCGCAATCAACGCCCCGTCGGGCTCAAACCTTTTTGTTCTGGTTCCAGGGCTGATGCCCAGCACCTGCATCGAGCCTCAGGAAGACCCATCGACTTAGAAGCCATCAACCCCTGGTATTACAAAACGCCCATTGCTCCTGGAGCTCAGAAACATCCAGCCAGCTTCCAGCAAGTCCTCAGACATATCGACGGCATCCGGCCCTGCTTCCAGCAAGTCATCCTGGAAGGAGCCGGTGGCCTCCTCTCACCCCTCGGGCAGGCCTTCCATTTGG
>CACEMW010000005.1:0-73587 GCA_902560705.1 uncultured Verrucomicrobiota bacterium | reverse complement strand
GCTTTCCCAGAGGCTTCATGACGATGGGGCCCTGCACTGAGAACGCCGCCCACCAGCTCGTCTGCCCACTCAGTGGCGGTGATGTCCAGTACGCCCTTTGCCAACCCACTTTCGATGAGGGTTTCCATGGTGCGACCTCCAGCACCGGTGGCATGAAAGACAAGGACCTCGAAGCCGCACTCTTCCAAATGAGAACGAGCATACTCGACACAGGATGTTGTGTTGCCAAACATGCTTGCGACGATGGTAGGTTTCTCCTCCTGTGTCTGCGAAAAAGCCTCGACCATGCCGCAGATGGCTCCAGCCCCGCGTTCCATGACCCCTCTGAGGATACTGTTGAGGCCTGACACATCGACGACACTGGGCATCATGACGATGTCGGAAGTCTCTAGGTAGGCCGAAACATCGCCGCTTGCCATCGTTGTGATCATCACCTTTGGAAAACCGACGGGCAGGGCGCGCATGGCAGCTGTGCTTATGGATGTGCCTCCGCCGCCCCCCATGGAGATGACGCCATCAATCTTCCCTTCTTCGACCCATTGTTTCATGACAACGGGAGCCGCTTGTGCCATCGCCTCGACGCATCGACCGCGATCGCCACATAGGAGCACCTCCTCAAGATGCCTGCCTGCAGCCTGAAGCACTGCTTCGCGACTCAAGTCGGGCTGAAGGATGGGAGGGTTTCCCGTGCCAAGATCGACCATAAGAGTTTGATGCCCGCGCTCTCGAATTGCTCCGGCAAGCCATGCCAGTTCTTCCCCTTTGGTATCGAGCGTTCCGATGACAGCAATGGTCGACATGAGAGAGTCAATGAATCCTTTGGGTCTGTTTCAATGGACCTCTCATGAGGGGAGGCCAAAGCGCTGCGCCGCGGGAGCATGGATGGCCTTGAAGGTTTGCGTGAGGGAGGGTAGAGAAGATTCGATGGCCATACGCTCCAGCGAGCTGGCCCCGACGAATCCCAGCACATCCGTGTGCTGCACGATGCGTTCCACATCTTCAGGAGTGTTGATGGGGCCTCCGTGGGCCAGAGGGATGACCTCCTTTCGCGTTTCCTTGATCGCCCGGACAATCGTCTGGCACCGCTCGATGGTATCTTCCCAGCTGACCACGGCCTCTCGAACGCCAATACTCCCCCCGACGGTTGTTCCGACATGAACAATGATGGTATCGGCGCCTGCTTCTGCCATGGCTACTGCCTCCGAAGCGGTTGCCACATAAACGACGGAGAATAAATCCATCTTGCGGGCGATGGAGACCATTTCTACCTCTTTTTGAAAACTCATGCCAGTCTCCTCCAGAACCTGCCGGAATTGACCATCTACAATGCAATGAGTGGGGAAGTTGTTGACTCCGGAAAAGCCCATCTCCTTGACCTTCAGAAGCCAGTGCCACATGCGCCTTCGGGGGTCCGTCGCGTGCACCCCACAGATGACAGGGGTTTCTTCTACCACAGGCAAGACTTCGAACTCCCCGATCTCCATGGCCACTGCATTGGCATCGCCATAGGACATCAGCCCACTGGTAGAACCATGCCCCGCCATACGGAAGCGCCCTGAATTGTAGATGATGATCAAGTCACCCCCCCCCCTTGTTCGATGAATTTCGCGGAAATTCCTGTCCCCGCTCCGGCAGCGATTATGGCCTTGCCTTCCCTCAGGGTTTGATGGAGGCGCTCGATGACCTCCTCCCGGGTGTAGGGGTTTCCCTTACCTGTCCATGGGTTCGGCATAAGGCAACGATTGTTTGGCGCAAAAAGGTTTCATGCAGAATGCTTCATATTAAAACGAGCTGATAATGAATGCAAATCAGGGCTCATGGGAGATCTTCATCTGCTCGGCCGAGTGGCGATGGATCGTTGACTTGAATGGCGCGTAGGGCCAGAGCCGCGGCTGCAAAGCCGAATGAGCCCGTGACCTGCGTGATGCTTCCATAACCATCGGCACAACCCAGGCGTCCTGATACTTTCTTAAGGTCGTCCTGGTGACATGCGTCGGAAGCAGGTTCCGGCATGCGAGGCGTTTCTGGTGAAAAGACACAGGAGACCCCCATGGATCGAGATCGCGGAAACCCATGGGTGGCTCTGAGCTGCTTACGAACTTTTTGAAGGAGCCGGTCGTGATGCACTTGACTGAGATCAGCGGTCTGGATTTGAAAGGGATCCACCCTGCCACCAGCGGCTCCCGTGCAGATCGCCGCAATCCCTTTTTCGCGAGCGACCTTCAAGATCAGGCACTTGGCCGATGCACGATCAATGGCGTCAATGATCACATCGGCTGCATCGAGCCACCCCTCCGAGGCTGTGCTCTCATTGAAAAAGCGATGATGCGCTTCGACCTGGCATTCCGGGTGGAACGCCAAAATACGCTGTTTCATGACTTCCACCTTCGAAAGCCCCACACTCTCGGTGGTGGCATGAATCTGGCGATTTGTGTTGGTGATGCAAATATCGTCCATGTCAATGAGTGACAATTGTCCAATGCCACTCCGGGCTAGTGCCTCAGCAGCCCAGGAGCCCACTCCGCCGATACCAATGATACATGCATGGGCTCCATGGATGCATCTAGCAGCTTTTGGTCCTACCAATCGCACAATACCACCAAACCTTTGGTCCCACGCCTTCATTTGTCTTTGCCCGGTGAAGGAGCGTCTCGAAGCATTTGAGCTGAAGGCGTCAGCTCTTTCATTTCTGCGACGGTGTGCTCGGAGAGCTTGAGCACGCGTTCGCCGCTTGGTCGAATCGATCGCTCGTAACTACCTACGGCTTTGTTGTAGGCACCACTTGCGGTCTCAAGGCCCGATCGGATTTTATCCATATGATCCACAAATACCATGAGGCGGCGGTAAAGCTCTTCGGCTGCGGAGGCAATGGCCCGCGCATTTTCGGTTTGAGCATGTTGTTTCCAGCTCACCGAGACACTGCGCAACAGGGCGATCAGAGAAGTGGGTGTTGCCAAAAGTATCTTTCGCTCTGCGGCCCAGACGATGAGGTCCTGATCTGCCTCCAGCGCAGCGCTGAACAAGGACTCCGCAGGCATGAATAAAATAACGTGATCCAGGGCCTGAGGGAATTGTTCCGGGTAATGACGATCAGCCAGCTGGCGAATGGTCAGTTTGAGTTTTGAAACGTGATGCGTCAGTTGCTCCTTTCGCTGAGCAGGATCGGCTTGATCCATGTGACCGAGCCCTTCCAGATCGGGTACTTTGGCATCCACCACGATCATGCGGTCTCCGGGCAATTTGACAATCATGTCCGGCTTGGCTTCCCCTGATTGCACCTGTTCCACAAAATCACAATGAGCGCTCATGCCAGCCGCCTCCACGACGCGTCGCAGGGTTTCCTCACCCCAGCGACCTCGTGCCTGGTTGGAACTCAGGATGCGTCTCAACTGAACGGTCTCCTGCGAAAGAGTGAGGTTTTGAGAAGATAAATGCTCCAGTTGATTTTTGAGTTCTCCCATGGATTTGGAACGGTGCTGTTCGGTCTCGCTGAGTTGTTTCTGGTATTGCTTGAGATGGTCTTCCAGTGGTTTGACCAGTGCAGCGATGGATTCCTGTCGCTTGGAAAGATCTCCCCTGGCTGATTCTTGCAGCGTGGCAAAAGTTTCCTTCGCTAATTGGAGGAAGGCCGGGTGAGTTTCCTTCAGGGCATCATTGCTGAGAGCCTTGAAAGATTCCTTCAGGCCCTCCAAAGCTTTGCGATGATCTTCCTTGAGGGTGGTCAGGTGTTTCTCGTGCAGCTGGTCCTGCTCTATTCGATAGGATTCCGCCGCCTCGAGCCGAGCCTCTGCCTGAGCTTTTTGGTTGCGCTCCTTTTCCAGGGAAGATCTCAATTCTTCCGCCGTCTGCTGGGAGGATGCAATTTGCTGTCGGAGCTCGGCCTCCAATCCGTCCTGATGGTTGTCCGTGGAAGGGGTTTGCGGACGCCGATAGAGTATCCCAATCCATCCCGCCATTCCGAGAACAAGGATCGTCAAGCATGGAATGATCCACTCTGGACTCATACGTGATCTTCAGGTGTGGGCGATTGCTTCGATTTCGACTTTCGCACCCATCGGCAGGGCGGCGGCCTGAATGGTCGATCGTGCGGGATAGGCATCGACAAAAAAGCGAGCATAGACCTCGTTCATGGCTGCAAACTCTGTCAGGTCGATCATGAACACGGTGGTTTTCATCACATGCGACAGGTTCAGACCCTCACTTTCAAGAAGGCCCTGCAAATTTTGAAGAACGCGCTGGGTTTGTTCTTTGATGCCTCCGGGTACCAGAAGATTGGTTTTAGGGTCCAGCGGGATCTGTCCCGCCGTGAATACGAACCCATCCTTGCGGGTACCATGATTGTAGGGCCCGACTGCCTTGGGGGAGTTTTCAGGAGAAAAAGTTTTTTTCAGCATGATGTTTGATTCTTTCAGATTCTAGGGAGAAGCCTGGTTTAGATTCAATCTGCAATCCTGTATCGATGCCTCAAAGGCCGACTTCGATGGGGGCGCTTTTCGAGGCTTCGGAGAGACATTCTTCGCAGTCTCGCCACCATGGCCCAAGTGGCCTATCCAAATATCACTTGCACCAAGCCTCTCAACTCATCATCTTGTCCTCAGCATGAGGTTAGATTGTCAGGATTCCGAACCCAAAAAGCCGGTCGCAAGTAAAATCACCGATTCTTTGCTCAAGCAGAGAATCATCACCCTCTATGGAGAGATCAATCAGGAGGCCGCTGAACGTGTCACGCAGTGTCTTCTGGTGATGGATCATGAATCCAACGACCCCATCCGCTTGATCATCAACTCGCAAGGTGGACATGTGGAATCTGGCGATACGATTTTTGACATGATTCGCTTCGTCAAATCTAAAGTCTATGTAGTGGGTACGGGTTGGGTTGCCAGTGCTGGGGCATTGATCTATTCGGCACCTCCCAAAAAATATCGCCTGAGTCTTCCCAATACGCGATTCATGCTCCACCAACCCATGGGTGGGGTGGGGGGATCTGCTTCGGACGCTGAGATTGAAGCGCGGGAGATCATTAAGATGCGGGAACGCCTCAACCAGACTTTTGCTGACCAGACGGGCCAGCCCATCGAGAAAGTGAGGCAAGACAGCGATCGTAATTTTTGGATGAGCCCCAAGGAAGCCATGGATTATGGCTTGGTGGGTAAAGTGATCAAATCGATCAGCGATTTGGCCTGACGGGAGGCCAAGCTGCGTGAGTCGTGAAAGCGAATGGCTGCCGCCGGCTTCTCAATGGTGAATGGCCAAAGCGAAGATTCCTTCGGGATGCGTTCGCAACCAGCCGGATGCTATGTTTTTTTGGATCTGCCTATTGATGGGGATCGTGGGGTTGCTTGCCTGCTATGATGTGTTGCAGAGGAGGCACGCTATTCTGAGGAATTTTCCTGTCCTTGGCCACATGCGTTACTTGCTCGAGTCCATTGGACCGGAGCTTCGCCAATACATCGTGGCTCGCAACGATGAGGAACGACCTTTCAACCGTGATCAGAGACGTTGGGTATATGCGACTTCCAAGGGGCAAAATGATTATTTTGGTTTTGGTACCGACAACGATCTGGACCTGACACCCAACTACCTGTTCATCAAAAACAGTCCCTTCCCGCTTTCTCGCTTCCTTGGCGAACCGGATTATCCGATTCCTTGTGCCAAGATCCTCGGGCAGACCCGCCAGCGCCCGAAGGCTTTCCGGGTTTCCTCCGTCGTCAACGTATCCGCCATGAGCTTTGGTAGCTTGAGCGGGCGAGCGGTGGAGGCAATCAACCGGGGCTGTGCCTTGGCAGGAGCGCTTCATAACACGGGGGAAGGAGGCATCTCGCCCCATCATGCGCATGGGGGCGACCTGATCTGGCAAATTGGCACGGGTTATTTTGGGTGTCGTGATCCAAAGGGTGGATTTGATCCAAACGTGTTTCAGGAAAAGGTCCAGGCCTTCCCGCAAATCAAAGCCATTGAAATCAAGCTTAGTCAGGGTGCCAAGGCAGGTCTCGGGGGTGTGGTGCTGGCCCGAAAAGTGACTCCCGAAATTGCTGCGATTCGAGGGATCAAACCCTGGAAATCTTGCTTGAGCCCTCCAGGGCATGCTGCCTTCCACGATGTCGATAGTTTGTTGGATTTCGTGGAATCCTTGGCAGAGCTTTCCGGGCTTCCCATAGGAATCAAGTCTGCTGTCGGGCAGATGGCGTTCTGGGAGGGCCTCGCAAGCGAAATGTCCAAAGGAAGGCGTGGAGTCGATTTTGTGACCATTGATGGAGGGGAAGGAGGCACTGGGGCTGCTCCGCTGGTATTCAGTGATCACGTGGCCCTACCCTTCAAGCAAGGTTTCAGTCGAGTCTACCAAACCTTTCATCGCCATGGTCTCTGCGACAAGGTGGTGTTCTGGGGAGCTGGCAAGCTTGGCTTTCCTGATGCTGCGATTACCGCATTCGCTCTGGGTTGTGATGGCGTCATGCTGGCGCGCGAAGCCATGCTTTCCATCGGATGCATACAGGCTCAGCATTGCCATACGGGCAATTGTCCAGCCGGCGTCGCCACGCAGAGCAAGTGGTTGATGCGAGGATTGGACCCGGAAGACAAGTCCGCCCGATTAGCTCAGTATCTCAAGTCATTGAGGAAGGAAATCCTCCGGGTTTGTCATGCTGCGGGAGTCGCCCATCCGGCGCTGATGGATTCCCGGTATATCGAAATATCCGATGGTCAGCTGGGAACACGAACCCTTGAAGAGGTTTATGGCTTCCCAGAAGGCAGTCGACGAGTGTCCTCCTCAGAATTCGAAAAAGTGACGCATTGGATGAACTCGCTCAGCGGTGAGGGTGCCCACTCAACCCGTGCTTCCCTAAAGCAAGGGTCCGATGCATGAAGGATCCGTACTTACAATGCGCCGATAAGGTGTTTGCCATTGAAATGGAAGCCCTTGAAGCAGTACGCCAATCCCTGGGAAGCTCCTTTGGTCAGGTGGTTGCCTCTTTGGTAAGGATCCTCAACCAAAGGGGTAAAATCGTGGTCGTGGGTGTGGGAAAGTCGGGCAATATCGGTCGCAAGATTGCCGCGACGCTGACAAGCACTGGGAGCACAAGCGTTGTGCTTGACAGTGTGGATGCGATGCACGGTGATTTGGGTTTGGTCAGCGAAGGTGATGCGGTGCTTCTCCTGAGTTATTCGGGCGAGACCAGTGAACTCATTGATCTGATTCCAGCACTGCGGCGCCTAAAGGTTCACTTGATCGGTATGTGCGGCGCGGTGAAATCCACCGTGGCCAAGGCCTGTGATCATCTGCTGCAAGTCACCATCCCCCGTGAGGCTTGTCCCTTCAATCTGGCGCCTACCTCCAGCACCACCGCGATGTTGGTCATGGGCGATGCCTTGGCCATGGCCGTTTTGGAAGCCAGGGGCTTTCGCAAGGAGGACTTTGCCTCGCGACATCCAGCAGGGGCGATTGGTCGAGCCCTGCTGCTTCGTGTCAGTGATGTCATGAGGTCCGGGGACCGAAATCCCAAGGCCTCCACCGATACTCCCATCAAGGAGGCGCTCCTCATCATGGGTAAAGCCAAGTCGGGTTGTGTTTCACTCGTCGATCAGGAAGGGAAATTGCAGGGCGTTTTTACCGATGGTGACTTGAGACGCTACCTTTCAGCTGAGGACTATGATTTGGACGCGTCTGTGGGGCGGATCATGACCCAGAATCCAATCACCGTTGACCACGATGCGCTGGCTGTGGAGGCGCTCAACCTTTTTAACAGTCAGCCCATTGATGATCTCATTGTGGTGGATGAGGCCCAACGGCCTGTCGGGCTCATTGATAGCCAGGATCTTCCCAAATTGAAATGGATATGATGGGAGGATGGGGGGCATATTGCCATCCTGGCATATGGGGAATAGTTGCTGTAATCGTCAGATTAGAGTCGCCATTTCTGGGTTCCTCATCCGTTTTTTGCCAGCCGCAAAAAAAAAAGGCTGTAACCCGCAGGGTCTCCATCTCGTCTATTTTCGACGTATGATCAATTTACGAAAAGCAATTACTGTTGGCTTCGCCGCCATGGCGATGTTTTTAGGCAATGCCGATTTGCAGGCCCAAGGCCGCAGTGGGCAAGGAGGTAAGGGTGACAAGGGTGGTCCAGCAGGCCGCGGAGGTCAAGAACGAGGCCGTGGCTGGGACTTTGGGGACATGCGAGCCCGCATGATGGAGCGTATGCAAGAGCAATTCGGGTTTTCGGATGCCGAATTCAAGGCCATTCGACCATTGATTGAAGATGTGCAAACCAAGCAAAGGGAAGTATTGGGCGGTCGCATGTCGAGTATGTTCAGAAGTTTTACAGGTCGAGGTAGTAGTCGCGGTGGAAGAGATGAATCCAACTCTGAGCAGTCTGCTTTGGAGCGTGCTCTTAAGGCAAACTCCAGCATTGAGTCCAAGCTGGCTGCTTACCGCAAGGTGCGCGATGAAAAAAGAGCCGCCCTCAAAAAGTCTCAGGATACCCTTAAATCAGTGCTGACTCTCAAACAGGAGGCTCAAGCCGTCCTCATGGGTCTCATTGACTGATTTTAGTGTCAGGAAAGCCTTACACGTTCGTTTTCAATGATTCGGCATGACTGATTTACTCCAGCTGATGGTCGAGTCTCGACAGCTTTCCGCTTCAGATGCCGAGTGGCTTGCCAAGCAACACGGCGACGGAGCGGAGGGGTCTTTTGATTCCGAACCCGAGATCCTGCGCTGGCTCGCTCAGGAGTATTCCGTTTCCTATTCCGACCTCGAGCAGGTGGAGGTAGAGAAGGAGGTGTTGAGCCTTTTCCCGGCAAGGTTGCTCCTCAAGGAGGAGCTGTTGCCTCTGCAACGCTCCAATGGTTCTGTCGACATTGCGACCAGTCGACTGTTTGCCACGCAGGGGCTCGATACCCTCAAGTCACTGACCGGCCTGAAACTCAACCCGGTGCTGGCTCCAAGCGAAGCCATCCAGCGTGAGATCAAGAAACGTCTTGGGGTGGGAGCCGACACCATTGATACCCTCAAGGATGATGCTTCCTTCCAGGTGGTTCATGACGAGCTATCTGTCGATACAGATCTCGAAAATGCGGCCGAGGATGCCTCGATCATTCGTTTTGTCAATCAAGTTCTCAGTGACGCCATTGACCTTCGAGCGACCGACATCCACCTGGAACCTTTTGAGAACGAGCTGCAAATTCGTTATCGCATTGATGGGGTGCTGCAGGATGTTCCGGTTCCTTCCGAGATCAAGCGGTTTCAACCAGCCATCGTCTCCCGTGTCAAAATACTGAGCCATCTCAATATTGCTGAAAAGCGACTCCCTCAAGATGGCCGCATCAAATTGAAAGTCAGACAGGGTGAAGTGGATGTACGCGTTTCTATCATTCCCATGTTGTATGGTGAAGCGGTGGTGATGCGATTGCTCCGTCAGGACGGATCCATCCCCGATCTGAACCAGATCGGTATGGCTGAGCGTGAACTGGGGCTTTTTGAAAAAATTCTCGAAATGCCCCATGGCATTTTCCTGGTCACCGGGCCGACAGGCAGTGGAAAGACGACGACCCTATATACCGCCCTCAATACCATCAACGACACGGTTCGCAAAATCATTACCGTGGAGGATCCCGTGGAATATCAAATCCGAGGGATCAACCAGATTCAGGTATCCGAAAAATCGGGTCTGACCTTTGCCCGTGGACTGCGCGCCATTCTTCGACACGATCCGGATGTGGTCTTGATTGGTGAAATACGAGATGAGGAAACGGCCCGCATTGCCATCCAAGCATCTTTGACGGGTCATTTGGTCTTTTCTACGTTGCATACCAATGACGCACCTAGTGCGATGACGCGCCTGATCGACATGGGGATTGAGCCTTACCTGGTAGCTTCATCTCTTGAAGGGGTTCTGGCCCAACGATTGATTCGAACCCTTTGCACCCATTGTCGAGTGGTCGACACTTCTGAAAGAGTTCAAGCTTTGCGTGAATCCCTCAAGATGGCTCCTGATACGGTGATTTATCAGGCAAGGGGTTGCCGCGAGTGCCGCCAGACGGGATACCATGGTCGAAGGGCTGTTTTCGAAATGATGGCGATTAGCTACCCCATTCGTCAGAAAATCCTGCAACATTGCTCCAGCGGCGAATTGAAACAGATGGCTCAGAAAGAGGGAATGAGGACCTTGAGTCAGGATGGTTGGCGCTTGGTGGAGTCTGGGGTAACCACTCCGGATGAAATCCTTCGAGTCACCAAGGATGACGTTCTTTCATTCCGTTAACCCCCATCCTTGTTTTGGCCCTTTATCAATATAAAGCACTCCAATCAGATGGAGCCGTTACTCAGGGAGATCTGGAGGCAGGTGGGCGACAGGATGCCTTTCGCCAGATAGAGAGCCTCGGGCTCAAGCCCATTCGCCTGACGGAAAAATCCGGAAAGGGTGACAAAGCCAAGGGCTCGTCCGGCACAGCCGGCTTGAGCTGGAGGTCAGGGAAGGTGACCTTCAAGATGCTGGAAAACTTTACACGGCTTCTTTCCAGTCTTCTGGCAGCCGGAGTTCCCCTGAGCCAAGCCTTGGTCATCCTTTATCGCGAGGCTGTTTCGCCTGCCGCAGGCGAAAAATGGAAAGCGGTTCATGACCTTGTAGTCGACGGCATGTCCTTGGCCAATGCCATGGCCCGATTTCCAGAAACCTTTCCGCGTGTCTACGTGGCGATGGTGGAAGCGGGTGAGACGGGAGGGTTCCTGGATCTGGTGTTGGGCCAGATTGCTGATTTTCAATCACGTGACAAGGAATTGAGAGGTAAGGTTTTCTCGGCCATGATCTACCCTGTGGTGCTGCTCTTTCTTGCCCTCAGTGTACTGGTGTTTTTGATGATGTTCTTCATCCCACGCTTCAAGGTGCTTTTTGAGGGTTTTGATGCAGCTCTGCCTCTGTTGACCCAAGTGATTGTTTCATCCAGCGAATTTTGTCAGGCCTATGGAATGTTCATTGCGATTGGGCTTGGTGTGGCGGGTATTGCCCTGAAAAATTGGCTGATGACTGAAAAGGGGCGGCGGCGTTTTGAGCAGGCTATGCTCCGTCTTCCCCTGGTGGGTTCGCTCAATGCGCAATTTGCCATGGCTCGTTTTTGTCGCATGCTGGGAACCTTGCTTCAGGCCGGCGTCCCCCTCATTCAAGGATTGAACGTGGCTCGACGGTCGATCGGTAATCAGATACTGGTGGATGCGGTAGTGGAGTCCATTGAGCGGGTCAAGAAAGGGGAGTCACTGGCAAGAAGTCTTTCGGATTGCCGAGTGCTTTTTCGCGGATCGGTTTTGGAGATGGTGTCCGTTGCCGAGGAAAGTGGTCGTCTCGATCATGAGTTGATCCGCCTGGCTGAAACGACTGAAAAAGATCTCGATCAACAACTCAAGACAGCGGTTTCGCTCATGGAACCCCTGATGCTCTTTTTGATCGCTGGCTTCATCGGAACCATTTTTATCGGAATGGTAATTCCTATTTTTACGATTCAGGATTACATTAAATAAACAGGTCAATAGACGGATGATGAAATTGAAAACGCATACACTCGGAAAAGGAACCAAGCGCCGGTCGGGATTCACCCTGGTTGAAATGCTTTTGGTGTTGGTCATTCTGGCAGCTCTAGCAGCGGTGGTAGTCCCCAAGTTTGCTGGACGATCCCAACAGGCCAAGGAAACAGCCGTTCGCAGTCAGATTGCCAACATCGAAATTGCCCTGGACATGTTTGAAACGGACAATGGTTATTATCCTAGCGGCAGTGATGGCTTGGAGGAGCTCGTCGACCAGCCCAGTAATGCCACCAGTTGGCAGGGCCCTTATCTCAAGAAAGGTGTCCCACTGGACCCTTGGGGGAACGATTACGTATACAATTACCCAGGCAAGCAAAATAACGGTGGCTACGACATCCTCTCGATGGGCCCAGATGGCCGAGTCGGGGGCTCAGATGACATCACCAATTGGGATAATACCCGCAGCAATTAGGGGTGTTGATCTTAGTGGGAACGGCTTTTCGGCAGGCAACGCCGTTTCTTCGTACCGATGCACTTTCGAATCTATCGAACCTTCTCCACGATGCGCATGAGACGCGCATTGATTCATGGGAATGGGGTCAAGTCCAAGTGGAAGTGTCAGGGATTCACTTTGCTTGAGTTGATCTTGGTCATGGTCCTCCTGACGGGCGTGATGGCTGTGGTAGCGCCTTCCCTCACAGGCTTTTTTCGCTCGGCAGCCTTGGATGAGGAGGGGCGCAGGATGGTGTCGGTCATCGAAATGACTCGAAGAGAGGCCATCGCCAATGGCTTCCCGACTCAGCTGTGGTTTGATGCCGAAAAGGGTCTCTATGGCATGCGAGAGCTTCAGGGCGTTCAGGCCGATGTCCTTCCTGGGGTGGATGAGATGATGCCGCTTGGCAAGCGCATCTATCGGATGCCTTCTGAATTCGTAATGGAGCTGAACAACACCTCCCTTTTTGCCTCCACCATCGCCAGTATTATATACCATCCGGACGGGCAGTTGGATGTGGACAGCCTACCTGGATTCTTCATCAAAAACAAGCGCAAGGAAGATCAAAAAATCCAAATCGCTCGATCGTTCAACGGGTTAAGATTTGAGATTCGTAAAGGCAATGAAATGGTGCCCCTTCAAAGCGAAATCCTTCAGATTCCGATCAACTGAAAAAGCCTTTACCTTCGCAGAGGTCTTGGCTGCCATGGTCTTCATGGCCATCTTGATTCCCGTGGTCATGCAAGGCTTGTCTCTGGCGAACCGAGCCTCTGTGTTTGCCGAGCGCAAACGCATGGCGGCCTTCCTGGCAAATGGCAAGCTCAATGAAATCATCTCCACTGAGAGTTGGAGTTTTTCCTCCAACCGTGGAGATTTCAGTCCTGAGTATTCCATGTATCAATGGGAGTTGCTGCAGTCAGGCTGGGAACAGGATAATATGCAGGAGTTGACTTGTGTGGTGACTTTTCAGGTTCAAGGAAGAGATTACCAAATTCAGCTTTCAACCTTGGTGGAGGATGGCCTTTGAAAATGGCTTTACAGATCGATGTGGCTCTAGCCAACCCAAATCAGAAGGGCTGCCGAGCTTTCACCTTGCTGGAGTTGCTGATGGCCAGTGCGGCTTTTGCCATGATTGTTCTGGTGATGAAGGTCACCCTTATGGGCTCCTTGTCTCTTCGCAACCGAAGTCAGGAGCGCATGGATGCGCTGAATCTGCGCATGAGGGTCATGGACATTATGGAAAAAGACCTGCGGCAATGCTTGCTCAAGGGGACTCCCTTTGCTCAGGAGTTTTTGGGTGATTCGCAAGGCCAGGGGCTGACGCGAAACGATCAATTGACTTTCTATACGGCATCGGGAGTGATTCAGACCAATCTTCCATGGGGGCACCTGCAGAAAATAAGTTACTATCTTCAGCAGCCTCCCTCGGGCTTGCAGCAAGAAGAGGAGGAAGGCTGGACTCTTTATCGGGAAGTGACCCGCAATCTCGCCCCCGCCGGTGAGGTGGAGATTCTGATGACACCCCAGCCGCTGGCTCGCGGCGTTCACTCACTGACTTTTCAATACTATGATGGCGAATACTGGCAGGAGACGTGGGATTCGAGCACTGAGGAAGCCGAGCTACCACTGGCGGTTCGCATTCGTCTGACCTTTCTACCGGAGAACCCTCATGAGCGCTCCCAGGTTTTCGGCGATGATCGGTATTATCCCATGCTCCAGACGATCGTTCCCCTCATGTCCGTGGCTCAAGTCGAGGAGGATACCTCGGAAACCCTGGAAAATTCAGAAAGTGCGGAGGAAACAGCGCCTTCGGGCGGAAGATGAAGGCCGCAAGATTCAGTATGCCATCTGCTATCCCTAGGGCGTTAGACGGCCAAGTTTTGCAATCAAATGTAACCAGAGGCACGGTCCCAGCGTCTGGAAAAGGAAGTTAATTGAGCGCTCTGAAACATGAAATGTCGTAAGACCAACCCATGGCAAGGTTTGAAGGCCCGTCGATCCAACGGTTCGGTCTTGATCATTGTCATGTGGGTTGCTCTTGGCCTGGTCAGTGTCACCCTTTATTTTGCTCAGGCCATGTATTTCGAGTTTCGGGCTTCTGATCAGTATCTGCAGGGCTTGCAGGCACAGCAATCGCTGGAAGGTGGGCTTCGTTATGCCAAATACGTCTTGGCTAACACAGAGGAAGAGGGGGTCCTGCCCTTGCCATCCACTTACACCACCGAAAAGGGCCTGGTGGGCAAATCGATTTTCTGGTTCCTCGGTAGGCATGAAAACGCTGACAACATGAGGCTACCGGCATTTTCTCTAGTAGACGAGGGGGGGAAGTTAAATCTCAATCTGGCGACTCAGGAAATGCTGGAAGCCCTGCCAAATATGACTCCCGAATTTGCCGCGGCCATCATTGATTGGCGAGATGAGGATGAAGAGGTGAGTGATGGTGGCGCTGAGGCCGCGACCTACAGTCGTTTGGTCCCTTCTCGGGGTATCAAGAATGCCCCATTTGATTCAGTGGATGAATTAATGATGGTCTATGGTGCTGATCCTCTTTTGATTTACGGTGAAGATACCAATCAAAATGGAATCCTCGACCCGAATGAAAATGATGGCAATATCAGTCCGCCCGAGGACAATGCCGACGGGAGGTTGGATGTCGGATGGGTGGATTTTCTGACCGTCTTCACGCAGGCCGAATCCCAGCAAGAGGATGATGAAGCCACTGCTGGGAACGCTTCCCAAACGCCGCCAACGAGTAATCTTATTGCTGAGGAGGAACAAACCCTTCAGGTCAATGTCAATACGGCTACTGCCACGGTGCTGGCTTGTCTGCCAGGTATGGACGCCCAGAAAGCCCAGCAAATCATCAGCGCCAGAAGCTCTCAGACGACCCTCGGAGAAGACATTGCATGGGTGAGTGAGGCTCTGGACGACAGTGGCCTTTCGGAAACACAAAACTATTTGGTGGGCAGCAGCTATGCCTACACGGTGGATGTGATGGCGGTGGGTCAGAATGGTCAGGGATTCCGGCGAAGTCAGTTTGTGTTGGACACCAGTGGCGAAGAAGCGTCGGTCGTCTTTCGCAAGGACATGGATCGTCAGGGGTGGGCCCTTGGCATGCCACTGAAGGAAGAAATCAAATTATTTGTTAGCCAATGGCGCGTACGATAATGGCTTGGAAAAAAAGCAAACCCAGTTCCCTTCTCTCCATGGAGTGGGGGTATGCCCAACTGCATTTTGAATGGGTTAAGAAAAACGGTGGCAAGCCTCATTGCATGGCTCGAGGAAGCGTGGCCCTTCCCGAGAATCCTTTCCTGGAAACCCCTGAAGTCATTGCTAGAGCCATTCGGCAAGCTTTGGATCAGGCCGAGGTAACCGAAAAGTATTGTATTGTTTCCCTCCCAGTCGGGTGGTTGTTTTCCTGCAGGACCGAGCTGCCGGAACTGGAGCAAGAAGATCTGCAAAGTTTTTTGGATACCCAGGCTGAACGGGAATTTCCTTTGCCCTTGGACGGCCTGCAGATTGCGCAGGCGCCCTTTCAAGACCATCTCGAGGAATCCCACCGTTTCATGATGGCATTGCCAACCCAGCGCTTTGATTTGTTGAACGAAGTCATGGAGCGAGCAGGACTCAAACCACTGAGCTGGTCAGTGGCTCAGGCAGGCCCTTCCTTTCTCCAATCGCTAGGGGTTCAGGATGCCCTTTGTCTCCTTTCCACTCCCATGGGCTACGACCTTATTGCCGTCAGTGGAGGCGCACTGGTCATGGGGCGTAGTTTGAGTGAATCAAATCAGCCCCAGCAGCTTTCACGAGAAATCAAGATCAGTCTCGGAGAACTCAGTGTGGAAATGCAGCGTTCCATCAGGACCTGCCTCATCCCCCTGCAAGCCTCTCGGGAAGGGGTTGCTCAAGAGGCTCTGGTTCAATTGCAGGAACGTATGGGCATGAGCCATCGTATCCTATCTGATGAGCCATCGCTTGCGTATTGTCTGGCTTGTGACTTTCTCGTTGGCCCTGCCAATCCGATCGAATTCTTACCGCCCCAGGTGAGCGCCTTAGAGGCGTGGAGCCGGAAGTTTGACAGTGGTCGCCATAAGTGGGTTGGAGGAGGCTTGGCAGCATCTATTCTGCTTGTCAGTCTGATTTTCTTCTGGCAGGGACAGACTCTGGAGGCACTTGAAAATCAGTGGGCAGTCATGGAAGAACCGGTTAAGGAGCTGGAAACTCTTCAGCAGCGCATTCGCCTTTATCGCTCCTGGTATGATCAGAGCATTCCCACGCTTCAGCTCATCGAGCATTTGACTGAGGCATTTCCCGAGGAAGGCGAGGTATGGGTCAAGGAGTTGGATATTCGTGAGAATGGGCAAGTCAGCTGCTCGGGTTTTGCCACCAGCAATCGGGCTTGGTTGGATATGCTCGAAAAATTACGCGGTTCATCCCAAGTCAAGGATCTGACGGTGGATCAAGTCAGGGATGATCGCCAGACACAGTTTTCATTTCGATACCGCTGGGAGGCTTCACAACCATGAATACGGCGCAAAGAGAGAAATGGCTGGTGAACCTCGCGATTGCGGCCGTGGTCCTTTTGTTTGGAGATCGATTCGTGTTGGGACCTATAACCACGACTTGGAAAGAACGCAAGGAGCGTATTGAGCAATTGGATCAGCAGGTAGTTCGAGGTCAGGCATTGATGGATCGGGAATCAGCCATTCGCCGCAAGTGGCTGGAGATGTGGCAGAAGGCCATCCCCAGGACCAAATCCGTCTCTGAAAACCAGGTGTTGCAGTCCGTCGACCGCTGGGCTCAGGAGAGTCGTATCAGTTTCACCTCCATCAAGCCGACCTGGCGGGTTTCGGACCAGGGACATCAGTTGCTCGAATGTCGAGCCAATGGCTTTGGCGACCTTGGCGAGATCATTCACTTTGTGCATGCGCTGGAATCCGATAATCTGGCTTTGCGAGTCAACCTGATCGAGTTGACCCAGCGTGATGAGAAAGGATCGAGCATTGGCATGAATCTTAACTTCAGTGGTCTGCTGCTTCCGGAGGCAATGAAATGAATAAAAAACTGCTTCTTTTGGTAATATTGACCGTTTCAGGCCTCTTTCCCGGTGATTTGAGTCAAGAAAGACGCCTGCTCGCACAATCCGATGAAACCAAACCTGCTTTCGAGGCGTCTGATAGTGTGGAAGAGGGGATTGAGGTAAACGAGGGTTCAGGCGAGGCTTCCGATTCGCTTGCGGAAAAGGAGGTGAAAGCTGAGGTTGAAGAAAAACGAGGTGGGGTTTCATACCCATCTCTTTCATCCTTCAAGTTGATCCAGGAAAGAAATATTTTTGATCCGGAACGACGTAGACCCCGGGAAATACGGCGTGAAAGGCCCGTTGAACCGCCCCGAGAAGAATCCTTTACCCTGTTGGGGACGATGTCCTACGGAGAGCGGACCTTGGCTTTTTTTGAGGCAACCCAAAGGGACTGGTCGGGGGCCGTAGGGCTGGGGAAGGAAGTCGCGGGGCATACGTTGAAGGAAGTCGGATTTGATCACGTTCTGCTAGAGCTGGAAGGTGAGACCCTGTCTCTCCAAGTGGGTGCGGGTCGCTCAAAGCGAGGAGATGCAGATTGGGAAACGCAGGACCGCGGCTCTTGGAAAGGAAGCAGTGGTGGAAGCCGCTCGGGCCGTTCCAGCCGATTATCATCTTCCTCTACCTCCCGACCGGTGCGCTCAGAGGGTTCACCGGATGCCGAATCGGCTCCAGCTGATGGAGGAAGCGAGAATGCCGCCGATGAATCAGTGATCGACGGGTCGGCCAGCGATATTTTGAAGCAGATGATGGAAAGACGTAGACAACAAGTGGGAGAACAATAGCCATGATAACCAAACGACCAATCCTTTTGACTGCCCTCCTGGGGCTGATGAGTTTTTCTCCATGGACACCCTCCATGGCTCAACAGACTGAAGTGTCTGAAAATCAAAACTCTGGCCCATCCTCCGATGACACCCAAGGAAAAGGGCTAAGAATGAATTTCCGCAACGTACCACTTGAAATGGTCTTGGAATACATGAGTGAAGCCGCAGGGTTTTCCGTCATTGCTGAAGCCGATGTTTCGGGGACCGTCAGTGTATGGAACACTCAACCACTCGATAAAAATCAGGCTGTAGCCTTGCTGGATTCGATTCTTATCGAAAAAGGCTACACTGCTGTGCGGGTGGGCGACACCCTCAAAATTATCTCCAAAAGCAATGCCAGCACTCAAAATCTACCGGTGCAAAGCGGTAATGATCCTGCAGTAGTTCAAAACTCCGATCGAATGATCACTCAAATTATTCCTGTTCGCTACACAGGGGCGGTGAAACTCATGGAGAATCTGGAGCCTCTTTTGCCCGAAGAAGCAAGTATGACTGCAAATGAAGATAGCAACGCCGTCGTCTTGACTGGGACTGAAAATAGCATCAAACGCGTTATGGAAATCATCCAAGCGCTGGATACCAACCTCTCTGGGGCTTCTCAGATCAAGGTGTTTGCCTTGCAGTATGCCGATGCCACTGAGCTGGTTGACGTGATCGAAGATTTGTTTGAAGAAGATTCGAAGTCATCGAGTCGCAGTGGATCTAGTCGAGGGAGCTCAAGCTCAAGCTCTTCTTCGTTTTTTGACAGGATCCGCGCTTGGAGAGAACAGCGAGAAAGCGGACGAAGTAGCAGTGAAAGTCGCAGCAGCTCAAGCAAAAGCAAAAGCAAGTCTTCCTCCTCCGCTCCGAATCCGACCTCTCGTGTTGTAGCCGTGGCCGATGAAAGAACAAACTCTTTGGTTGTAAGTGCGGCTGAGGAGACAATGCCTATGATCGCCCAGCTCGTTCAGGAAATTGATCGTGATGTGGATGAAATTACCGAGCTAAGGGTGTTTGACTTGGTGCATGCGGATGCCTTTGAGATGTCAGAAATTTTGACCAACTTATTTTCGGACGAAAATGGTCAAAACTCTCAAACACGAAGTAGTCCTCGCTATAGTCGAAGTAGCTCGAGTAGCTCGAGCTCGAGGAGTTCGAGGAGTTCGAGGAGTTCGAGCAGCAAAGAGAGCTCTCGCAGTCAATCCATGAACCAAGTGACGGCTGTCCCTGACCCGCGAACCAATTCGCTGATCGTCTGGGCTGCCGCCAACATGATGCCTCAGCTTGAGCGCATGATTCAGCAGTTGGATTCAAGCAATTCACGTCAACAGAAAGTATTTGTCTACAATTTGGACAATGCTGACGTTGACAATGTAGCAACCATCTTGCGAGGCATGTTCGAATCCCAGAGCACCATGATGAACAATCGCAATAATGCAAACCGTAGTGGCTTGAATACTAATAACCAGCTTAACAATCGCACGGTCAATCAATCCAACTTCAGCCTGGGTGGAGGGCAGAACGATAACTAACCATCGCGAGGTGGCATTATGGACTCAGACGAGTGGGTCGTTTTGGAGAGATATCCTATGAAATTTAATGGAAGAAGGGGCAAGATAACGCGCCCATGGAATGCTTTTTTGGGGTTGGTCCTTGTTGGAAGTTTTTGCGGCATCCAACTTTTGCAGGCGCAGTTTCGAGGTTTTGGCGGAAATGGTGCCAATGGGCAGAGCCGGCAGTATCTGAACAACACCCAAGTGGGGGACGCACTGATTGAAGTCGATCCTGAGACTCGGTCTGTTATCGTGATCACCGACGAAGAAACGAATTTGCAAATCGATAAGGTTTTGCAAAACCTGGATCGTCCCAAGCCCCAGGTATTGATCAAGGTCGTCTTCATGGAGGTCACCCATCGCGACGATCTGGATGTTGGTTTGGAGGGGAATCTCTCTTTCAGCTCTAACTCGGGGGATCAGAGCAATCTTGTTCAGTCTGCTTTTGGAATGAGTAACCAGAATTCTGGTGGTCTCTATCAAATGGTGGATGATCGCTTTGATCTTACCTTGCGAGCCATGGCTGAAGATGGACGCGTTGAGGTCCTTTCCCGCCCCTCGATTCTTGCACGTAACAATCAGGAGGCCATTATCACAGTCGGTCAGACGGTGCCATTCATTGACAATGTGACTTTCTCTCAGGTAGGCCAACAGATCAATACGGTCACCTACCGGGATATCGGCATCATTCTTCGTGTTACCCCCTTCATTACCCAGAATGGCATGGTTGAAATGATCGTTGGGCCTGAAATCTCCACCATCACCGATGAAACCGTCACCATTCAGGAAGGTGTGGAGGCGCCTGTCTTTGCCAAGCGGGCAGCTGAGACGGTGGTGGTGACGCCCCACGGCAAGACGGTGATCATTGGTGGCCTGATGGAAAAGAATAAGATCGAGAGTCAACGTAAAATTCCCCTGCTGGGTGATATTCCTGTCTTGGGATGGGCCTTCCGGCGCACCGTCAAGGAGGACACCAAAACCGAACTATTGATTTTCCTGACGCCGTACATTGTGCAGGATCCAAGTCAGCTGGGAGAAATGACTGCAATGGAAACAGGCGATGCCGAATTGCCTGCGAAAGCTTTTGAGAAAAAAGATTTGGATCGCTTTTTAGGAGACGTTGAAGGCTTGGAAGCTGAGGAGGCGACTGAGGAGAACAACTCGTCTCGACGAAGATTTTTTCGCCGAAACCCTTAACGGATTTCCATAAGGGTCTGGGTTTCCTTGAGCTCAAAGTCCTTTGCAGGCCATTTCTTTCATGAGATGACTTTTTTATGTGCAGGTCTCCAACAGGGTCAAACCTGCCATTCCATCAAAGTTTCGAGGCTATTTTCCAGATCCTTGGAACCAGTGTTTTCCAACAGACTTTTTGCTCGCAGGCGATCAAGATAGGATTTTACCCGAGATTGCGATTGGGAGGGAATGCTGAAATGCCTTTCAGGAGAGTATTCAAGTCATGAAGAAAATGTTAGCGGCCGTCTTGCGGGGTGTGGATCAATTTCGGATCGAAGAATGCCCGATACCGGAACCTGGACCCGGTGAGGTTTTGGTCGAGTTACGGGCCTGTGGTTTTTGTGCGACTGATTTCAAAGCCATTCGGGGGAAGCGATGCAATGTTTTTTTCCCCCTCATCCCAGGGCATGAACCCAGTGGTGTCGTGGCCGTAGTGGGTTCCGGGGTGAGCCACGTAAAGGAGGGTGATGCGGTGATTATCCAGCCTAGTGGTTTTTGTGGTTTGTGTGAACCTTGTCGGATGGGGATGACGCATTATTGCGATCGCGCATACACCACTGGAGGGGATGGTCCTGAAGATGTCAGACCAGGGAGCTTTGCCGAGTATGTCCTGACCGGTGCCAATACGCTTTTCCACAAACCAGCCTCCCTCTCCTTTGCCGCAGCTTGTCAGACAGAACCACTGAGTGGTGCCTGGAAGGGGCTGATCCAGATGTCCGAAATGAAGGTCGGGGACGATGTGGTGGTCATCGGGACCGGGTCCATTGGCATGTATTGCCTGATGGTTGCCAAGGCTGCCGGGGCGGGTCGTTTGATCGCTGTGGATGTGAGTGATTTCGCCTTGGCAACGGCTCAGCGATTGGGTGCCACGCACATCATCAACCCGAATCACTCCCCTGCCGTGGAATCGATTGCGGAGATTCTTCCCAAGGGGCCCGATTTGGTGGTGGAGGCAGCCGGTCCCATCGAGGCTGTACGTCTCATGGTTCGCTTGTTGAGGCGCGGCACTCGTTGGAATGTCTTTGGAATCACGACTCACGAAACCTTTGAATTGGATGGGGGGCTCATGCATTTTCTGGAGGCCCGCATGGATGCGAGTTTCGGTACGACACCCTTGGCCATGCAGCAGGCCATTCGCCTGATGGAGCGTGGGTTGGTCCAGCCTGAGCAGGTCATCTCCCACCGATTTCCTCTGCAACAGATGGACGAGGCCCTCGAGGTCATGGGGAGTGCAGGTCGCAATAAGATCATCATCGAACCTCAGCTTAAATGATACCTTTCCTGCGATACCGCCGCATGGCATGGATCTCTCGAGGCATCTCATGGATGAGAATATCCGTATTGTGGGGTTCCCTTAGCCTGGTGGCAGAATCGCCTGATTTTTTTCAAATCCGGGATCTTTCATTGCAGCGAGAGGTGTCCCACATCATCGATCGTGGCAATGGTTGGCTGCTTACCCAACAGAGGGAAAATGGTTCATGGGATGGGCCTGATCCATTGGTGGCTACAGGCATGGCAATGCTTGCCCTTGGGGCGGATCCTGAAGAAAGGCATGCAGGGCAAAAGGCCCTTCCGCTGAGGCGAGGCATTGATTATCTGCTGACATGCCTTCAGCCCGATGGAGGGATGTATCTGAACGCATCGATGGCCATGAACCAAACCTCGATCAGCCTTCTGGTGTTGGCGAGTCTACCGCATGAAAGGATTGAAAAGGTGGTTCCGGCCGCCAGAGCCTTCCTCTTGCAGCAGTTGGCGGTCAGACGTGCCGCACAGTGGAGTCATCAGACTCTCAAATCTCCTGTAAAGGATGCTCCGCTGGCCAATCAGCAGCCCAACCTTGGTCTGCTTGGTCAACAGCTCAGGGCCTTGCAAGCCTGCTACTTCAGTGGCCAGTCTCATGCCTTTGATGTCGAAACTTCCATTCACTTTGCAAAGGTTCGGGATCAACTGCTACGGGAAAGGGCGTCGCTAAACCCCATGGATTCAGCTTGGGAAGATCTTTGTCATGGCCTCATGCTGCAGCAGATGAAAGGAAGGGATGTCTCGCATCCTGAGGTGAATGCCCTCTTCACGGCATTGAATGCCCTGTCTTGGATTCAACGACGGCCTGAGGATTCCTTTTCCGCTTGGTTGGACCGGGTCCATTGGGTGGTTCCCCCCTTGATCTGGATGGGGTTGGAGCCGCGATGTGTCAATCTTCCCGGAGATGAGCCCTGGCGGCATCACCTGGCATTCAAGTTGATGAATGCCCAGGACCCGGCGGGATCCTGGGGGGCATCAGGCAGGCCGGTGGATTCTGCGACCGCCATCGAAGGCACCTCCAGAGCGATCTTGGTTTTGTCGGGTCTCTACGCCGATCTTTGACCGGGACCCTTTGCTTTCTATGGTGCGCTCATCGGTCTTTTTGCTTTTCTGGGAATTTCGCTGGTTTAGCCTAGGCCCATTGAAAAGGTGCGCAATGTTTCAGGCAAGGGTCCATGGATGCCATGAGTGAGCTTACTTCCAATCGAGTGGTCGTTGGCATGAGTGGTGGTGTCGATTCGTCGGCGGCAGCTGCGGTCTTGATTGAAAAGGGGTATGAGGTGATAGGCATTACCCTCAAGCTCTGGCCCCAGGATTGCGTGTCCCGCGCTGAAGACAAGTGTTGTGGTCCTCAGGCTGTCATGGATGCACGCAGTGTGTCCCATCAGCTGAAGATCCCTTACTACCTGGTGGATGAATCAGCAGATTTTCAGCAGCATGTCATTCAGTATTTTGCCCAAGAGTACAAGGCGGGCAGGACGCCCAATCCTTGTGTCATGTGCAATGAGAAGTTGAAATTTGGCACTCTGCTGGAGCGTGCCCGGCAGCTGGGGGCCCATTGGATTGCCACCGGTCATTATGCCAGGGTTGTTCACGGGCAGCCGCAAGATCGCGTGCTTCTCAAAAAGGGCTTGGATCCTCGCAAAGATCAAAGTTATTTCCTCTTTTCCCTGCGTCAGGAATACCTTCGTCACCTGCTCTTTCCTCTGGGTGAATTGACCAAGAGCGATAGTCGTGAGGTGGCTCGTGATTGTTCCCTGCGAACGGCGGAAAAGGAAGAGAGCATGGAGATTTGCTTTGTTCCCGATAACGACTACCGAGGCTTTCTTACCCAGTCCAAGCTGGTCGGTGTGGATCCTGGAGATATCGTCGATCTGCAAGGCAAGGTGCTGGGTCGCCATGATGGCGTGGCCTTTTACACCATTGGGCAGCGTCGCGGCTTGGGGCTTTCTTCGCCCGAACCTCTTTACGTGTTGGAGCTGGATGCGAAGCTCAACCGGGTCGTGGTAGGGCCCGTCGATGCCCTCGACAAGCCTTCTTTCATCATCGATCGCTGCAATTGGATCCCTTTTGAACATCTCAAGGGGCCGATCGAAGTGACTGCCAAAATTCGATACAATCATCCAGGCACCTTGGCTGTGGTCACCCCACTTGAGGGCCAAAGGGCTAGCGTGGATCTCAGCGTGCCTCAGCGGGCCATTACCCCGGGGCAGGCCTGTGTCCTTTATCAGGATGACCTCGTGGTCGGGGGAGGGTGGATCCTCAAGACATGTGATCCCGCACCGGCCGCGCCAGTGAATGTGGCTCAAAACGCCTCTCTCTAGTTTTCCCCACTGTCTGATGGATCGTAGCTCGCCTTCTCCTCATATGGAGGCCTATCCGACCTACCCGGGCCAAGATGGAATCATCTGAGGGATTCGCCCATTAGACGGTTAGATATAAACCTTCACGATCATCTATGTTCCTCTATTCAGGACGAATTACGACGTATTTCGGCCTAGTAACCACCCTCTGTGGTGGGTAAAAATTGCAAATCTACTATATATGGTAGATTGCCCTTTACTTAACATAAATAGGTTTTCATTATAGTCAAGTGCACCTCAAAAACCTAACGGTAATGGGGTTCAAATCGTTTGCGGACAAGATTTCCTTGAACTTTGAACCCGGTATCACGGCGATCGTGGGTCCCAACGGATGTGGGAAGTCCAATGTCGCTGATGCGATCCGTTGGGTATTGGGTGAGCAATCGGCCAAGGCGCTGCGTGGTGGCGAAATGGCAGACGTTATTTTCAATGGTACTGATCGGCGGAAGCCTCATGGCATTGCGGAAGTTTCCCTTACCTTGGGAGATGTCGATGAGGAACAGCTCAAGGCGGCAGGGGTTAACCTCTCCTACAGTGAAATCACCGTCAAGCGACGGGTGATGCGTGATGGAGGGAGTGAGTACTACATCAATAATGTGGGTTGTCGACTGCGTGATATTCAGCAGTTGTTCATGGGGACCGGCGTCGGGCGGGCCAGCTACAGCATCATGGCTCAGGGGAACATCACTCAGCTCCTGAGCAGTAAGCCTGAAGACCGAAGAATCGTTTTCGAAGAAGCTGCCGGGATCACCAAGTTCAAGGTGCAGAAAAAGGAGGCCCTGCGCAAACTGGATCATACTGAGCAGAATTTGCTTCGAGTGGCCGATTTGGTGGGCGAAGTCAAGCGTCGCATTGGATCCCTTCAACGTCAGGCTGGTAAGGCGAAGCGTTACAAGCAGATCCAGGGCGAATTGCAGCATCTGGAAACCCAGCTTGCGCGTCATGAGTATGATCGGCTTCAAACCGAGATAGAGTCTTCCGAGCAGAGTCGCGATGCGCTCAAGGAGCAGCAGGAAACTTCTTCAGGCCTAGTTCTTCAGAAGGAGGAGGAAATTCGTCAGTTGCGATTACGCCTGGCTGAATTGGAGGCCGAGATTTCCCTGTCTCAGCAACAGGGCATGGAGCTCAAGGGGCAAATGGATCGTCACGAAGGCAACATCCATTTTCATCGAGAGCGCTCTCAGGAATTGGAGCAGCAGCATCAACGGGTGCTGGAGGAAATTGACCAGTTTGAATCTCGTAAGAACCAGGCGGAACAGCAGCTGACGTCCCTGGGTCTTCAGCTCGAAGAGGCTCAAAAAGGATTGAGCGTTCACCAACAAACCGTCGGCAATCATCAGGATGCCTTGAGGCAGGTGGAGGCAGCTTCTCAGTGCCGGCAAGAAGCGGTTCAGAAGGTCCAGACAGAACTTTTCGCGCACACTCAACAACTGGGTAAATGGCGCAATGAGGGCAGCGCACTGGAGTATCAATCCAAGAGCCAGGTCGAGCGGCTTGAGAAGCTCGCTTCCGAAAAAATTCAGCTGGAGGAAGAGCGGCAAGGCCTGGGCAAAAAGTTGGAGGCTTTTGTGTCTTCAGTGGAGGCCGAAAAGCAGGCTGCCAACCATCAAAGAGAAACGGTGGAGGAGCGCCAGTCTCGACTCAAGAAGCTTCAGGAGACGCTTGAGAATGCGAGCAGAGAGCTGGACAAACTCATGAGCGAGCAGGCCGATCGCCGCAGCCAGCTCAGCGTGCTCAAGGAGCTGGAATCCTCTCACGAAGGCTTCAGCCAAGGCACCGTGGCAGCTTTGAAGCAGGCGGAATCCCTGCTTGGTTCTTTGGCGGATCATATCCGAGTGGAAGCGGACTATGTGGTTCCAGTCGAAGCCATCCTAGGCGAGTTTTTGCAGGTCGTCCTGACTGAATCGCCCGAGGCGGCCCGAGCCATTCTCGATCAGCTGCGTGAACAGCAAGCCGGTGCTGCCAGTGTGGCTGCCATCTACATGATGCAAAAGGTTTCAGAATGTTCCTTCAATCACCGCCCTACCATTCACGATCCGGCCTACAGTCCTCAAGGAGCAGCTGCCTTGTCGGTGGTTGATGGGGATCCGGAAGTGCAACCACTTCTGGAGTGTTTGTTGGGCTCTGTTTACATCGTCGACGACCTGAATATGGCGACCGATTGCTGGGAAAAATCGGGTCGCTGCGTTAGTTTTGTGACCATGCTAGGGGAGACCCTGAGCCCTTGCGGAGTCTTCTCGGGAGGTGGGAATGCCCAAGATGGTAAAAACCTGACCACCTCCATTCTTGCTCGCAAAAACCGCATTCTCCAACTCGAGGAAGAGGTGGGTTTGGGGCAGGCCTCTGTGGATGAAGCGAGTCGGCGCAAGGGGCAGTTGCATTCCGAAATTCAGTCACTGGAATCAGGCCTGCAGGATGCGCAATCCGAGCTGAAGGCATGCGAAGTTGCGATCGCGACCAGTGAGGGTGAGCAGCGCGCCCTGAGCTCTGCCCATCAGGTGTTGGCTCAGAAGATTGACATGGTGGTTTATGAAATCCAAACCCTCGGAGAGCAGGAAAAGGGAATTCAAATCAAGCGGGAATCCCTGAATAGCGATATTCAGGAGCTGGAACAAAGTGAGTTTGCTGCCCAATCTTCTCTTGAAGAAGCTCAGGCGGAGTTGGAATCACTGCGAAGCGATCGCGAAAAGGCCCAGGCGCAGCTGACGGAATCCAAAATTGCGCTGGCCTCTGAAGAGCAATCAGTCCTTTCGCTTCAACGCCAAAGGGGTCCGTTGGACCAGCGCATGCAGGAAATCACCCAGGTTCTGGCTCAACGCCGATCCGACGTGGCCACCTACCAGGAAAAAAGAGAACAAAGTCAGACTCAGATTCTGGAATCTGAAGCGGCCCTGGAACGGTTGCAGCACGAGCGATCCTTGGTCAGCGAGCAAAACGCTTCATTGGTTGGGCAGAAGCAGGAGCAGGAGGCCTCAGTTAGCGAAAGGGAAAATCTTTTAAGGGAGCAGCGCCGATTGCTCGACGAAATCCAGTCGCGACGCAGTCAACTGGACGTCGACTTGGCCCGCAAACAGTCCTCCATTGAAAACCTTCTCAAACGAATGGATGAGCGCTATCAGATCGATTTGAGTGAAGTACGCAGTGAACACATCACTGTGACGGTCTCGGAGGATGGTAAACCATCCTCTGAGGTCCTTACCTCAGAAGATCTCGATGCTTACGGAGTGGGGACGGATTGGGATGAGGTCAGGGAAAGAGTAGCGACCTTACAGCAGAAAATCGATTCCATGGGGCCGGTGAATCTGGTGGCCATCGAGGAGTATGAAGAAACCGAAGAGCGTTATCAGTTTCTGACAAATCAGCACGACGATTTGGTGCAGGCCAAAACCGAGTTGATGGAGGTGCTCAATCGCATCAATACCCAGACCCGGGAGATGTTTCTGGAGACCTTTCACAAGATCCGAGATAATTTCCGAGCAACCTTCACTGAAATTTTCAATGGCGGCATGGCGGACCTTCAATTGCAGGATGGTGAGGATGTGCTTGAGAGCGGAATTGATATTGTCGCGCGTCCGCCAGGCAAAAAACTTCAGGGGATTTCCCTGCTCTCTGGTGGTGAGCAGACCATGACAGCTGTTTCCCTTCTCTTTGCCATCTACCAGGTGCGCCCTAGTCCCTTCTGTGTGCTGGATGAGCTAGATGCGCCTCTGGATGAATCCAACATCAATCGTTTCATCAAAATCTTGGAGCGGTTTTTGGATCATTCTCAATTTATCATCATCACGCATAACAAGCGGACCATCTCCATCGCGGACGTTCTCTATGGTGTGACGATGCAGGAGCGAGGAGTGAGTATGATCGTGAGTGTCAAATATAATAAGGATGAGCCATCCAATGCTCAGCATGGAAGTAAGCTGGCTGCTGCTGGAGATGGTAGCCGGGACATTAGCTCCATGGCTTATGTGGTCTCTGGAAACGAGGAAAAGTCTTGATTCCGAGTGATTTTAGTTCGGAGAGAAAAAAGTAACAAAAAAGTAAGCTTACCCCTTGATAACACTACCTGTTGTGGTATTGTTTTTTTCGTATCCAACAGCTAGTGGGGTCTTCAGGGGGGAGTCGTTTCTGTCGTATTCTTTTGGCACCATCAGTGCCGCTGTCGTTTGTCGTGCGCATGCAAGCCTTTTGGCATGCATCCGAAGGGCTGTTCTGTGGTCTTCGGAATCCCATTTTTAAATTAAAATCAAGAAAGAGCAATTAAATGATCAACGCCCAAGATGATACTCTCACCCAGCCTTCTGCATCCAAATCGCGCAGGGGTTCAGGTGTCACCAAGGCTCGCAAGTCCAAGCGAGCTGGCCTTAAGAAACAGACCATGCTGTCCGTGGATCGTGTTTTCAGTCAGGCCAACGTTAGTCCTTTTGACCAAATCCAGTGGGACAAGCGAGTCGCCGAAATTACTGACGGAAAAGGGAATATTATTTTCCGTCAGGAAGGAGTCGAAGTGCCTCAATCATGGTCGATGTTGGCAACGAATGTCGTCGTCTCAAAATATTTCTACGGAGAGCAGGGCACCGACGAAAGGGAGTATTCAGTTCGCCAGCTCATTCATCGTGTTTGTCGAACCATCGCCGACTGGGGCATCAAAGACGGATATTTCAGCAAGAAAGACGGAGAGATCTTCTATAACGAGCTCTCTTGGTTGTGTCTGAACCAATATGGCGCTTTCAATTCCCCGGTCTGGTTCAATGTCGGGCTTTATCATCAATACGGGGTCGGCAAGGATTCTGCGAAGGGCAACTGGTATTTCGATACCCAAGAGCACGAGTCCAACCGAGCTCCTACTCAATACGAATTTCCTCAATGCAGCGCGTGTTTCATCCAATCTGTCGAAGACAATATGGAAGACATCATGCGGCTTGCCTACAGTGAGGCCATGCTCTTCAAATATGGATCGGGAACGGGTTCTGATCTCTCATCCATACGCTCCAGTAAGGAAAAACTCAGTGGAGGCGGGCGTCCCAGCGGTCCCATGTCCTTCCTTAAGGTTTATGACCAGGTCGCCAATGTGGTCAAATCGGGTGGTAAAACCCGGCGAGCCGCCAAGATGAATACGCTCAAGGACTGGCATGGTGATATCGAAGAATTTATTGATGCCAAGCAGCTCGAAGAAAAGAAGGCCTGGGCCTTGATCGAGCAAGGTTACGATGGTTCCTACAATGGCGATGCCTATGGCAGCGTGATGTATCAAAACGAAAATTTATCGGTCCGTGTCAGTGACGAATTCATGGATGCTGCCATCCATGATCGCGAATGGTGGACCAAGGCAGTGACAACTCAGGAAGACATTGAGAAGAAGAGCGCTTCTGATCTGCTGCATCGCATCGCAGAAGGCACGCACATCTGCGGGGATCCTGGTTTGCAGTATGATGGACCGATCCAGAAATGGCATACTTGTAAGGGGTCTGAACCCATTCATTCGACCAACCCCTGCTCTGAATACGTGTTCCTGAACAACACCGCATGCAACCTCGCGTCCTTGAATCTCATGAAATTCAAGCAAGAGGATGCCAGTTTTGATGTGGAGCGTTTCAAGGCGGCTGTACGTATCTTCATTACAGCTCAGGAAATTGTGGTAGACAATTCTTCCTACCCAACCCCTCAGATTGCCGAAAACTCTCATATCTTCCGAACCCTTGGTCTGGGCTACGCCAACTTGGGCTCACTCATCATGAGTTATGGCCTGCCATATGATTCGGATGGGGGAAGAGCACTGGCCGGTGCGATTACTTCGGTCATGACTGGACACGCCTACGAGCAGTCTGCGGAAATTGCCCGGATCATGGGTGCCTTCCCTGGTTACCGCGATGCGCGTTGTGCTGGAATTGATCAACCTCTGATGAAAGACAATGTGGATTCCACGCTTGATGTCATTCGCCTTCACAAGGATGCCGCAGAAGACATTCAGCCCAACAAGGATTTCGATTATCTCAAACAAGAGGCACGGGCTTGCTGGGCGCGTGCGTTGGAGAACGGTGAGAACCACGGTTATCGAAACGCCCAAGTGACGGTTCTGGCTCCAACCGGGACGATTGCTTTTCTTATGGACTGCGATACCACAGGCATCGAGCCAGACATTGCCCTGGTGAAATACAAGTTACTCGCAGGCGGCGGCATGCTCAAGATCGTCAATCGAACGGTGCCCCAAGCTCTTGAGAGAATGGGTTATTCCGAGGCGGAAGCTGACGGTATTATCCAGCACATCGAGCAATACGACACCATCGAGGATTTCGAGGATGAAGGTCAGACTCGGCGCAGTGGCTTGCGCCCCGAACATGTGGGAGTCTTCGACTGCGCGTTCAAGGCGCATCGGGGAGAAAGAAGCATCCACTACAAGGCTCACCTAAAGATGATGGCGGCAGCTCAGCCCTTTATCAGTGGTGCTATTTCCAAGACGGTTAATCTTCCACATGAATGCTCGGTGGAAGACATCAAGGATGCCTATGTTCAGGCTTGGAAAATGGGGCTGAAATGTGTCGCCATCTATCGTGATGGTTCCAAACGCTCTCAGCCTCTCAATACCAATCAATCGTCCGTCGAGTCTGCTGAATCCACCTCCAGTGATCAGGTCCTCGCACTTAAGGAAGAAATTGATCGATTGGCTCGCCAGTCTACTCAGCCTCTGAGGCGGCGCTTGCCCGAAACCCGCCAGGCAGTGACCCACAAATTTGATATCGCTGGCCACGAAGGTTACCTGACCGTCGGCCTGTTCGAGGATGGAACCCCTGGTGAACTCTTTATCACCATGGCCAAGGAAGGGTCGACCATTGGAGGCCTCATGGACAGTGTTGCGACCCTCACCAGTATGGCTTTGCAATACGGTGTGCCACTCGATGCCCTGGTGAAGAAGTTTTCACATCAGCGCTTTGAGCCTTCAGGATTCACCAAGAATCCGAACATCCGAAATTGCTCATCCATTCCCGATTACGTGTTCCGCTGGATGTCCCACACCTTCCAACCTGTGGAGGATGGAGCCCTGGCTTCACCCGAGCCTCAGGCAGAGCTGGACATGCCTGGGTTGGACGAAGAGGTAAAAAAAAAAGTTAATCGGCCCATCCCTGAATTGCCGCTGAGCGAAGAGGCGACTCGGCTCAAGCAGGGCCTGGTCATACAGGCAGCAGGTGAAAATGGAAGTGATCATTCCCGTCAGCCAAGTCAGTCCTTTGTGAATCAAATTGACGCCCCTGCTTGCCCGAACTGTGGTCATGTGACCGTGCGAAACGGCGCCTGTTACAAGTGCTTGAATTGTGGTGAAAGTCTGGGTTGCTCCTGAAGCTCCACGTTTAAAAATTCACGATTCGCGCTCAAGAATCGGCTCTCAAAAGATCGGACACATTGTCCGATTTTTTTTTATGCCGAACCCTGGCTAGCAAGGGCTTCGGCTTCACTGCGGATTCCCTTGAGGTCCAATTTGCCGCTACCCAGCAATGGAATGGAGTCTACCTTGAAGAATGAGCTTGGATGAGGTTTCCACAGGTTGGGGATGTCGGCTTCCTTGAGTCGCTCGATGGTGGTGTCCAGGTCTCCCAGGTCCTCTGTAAAAAGAACCATCAGTTTTTCTCCTTTTCGATCACAGGGCACTGAGGTGACCGCGACAAAAGGGCTGGAGTGCTCGCGTCCATCTTCCATCAAAACCTGTTCGACAGCTTCGTGGGGCACCATTTCGCCACCAATCTTGCTGAAGCGAGAGAGTCGACCGGTGATTGTGATAAATCCATCTTCATCCAACTTGGCGATGTCACCGGTTTCATACCAACCCTCCTGTAAGACTTTGTGTGTTTTCTCAGGCTCTCCTAGGTAACCCTTCATGACATTGGGTCCTTTGATCAGCAGCATGCCCTCCTGGCCCGGTGCCAATAGGGTGCGCTGATCGGGATCTACGATCTTGGCGCTTACACCGGGGATGGGGTGGCCGACGCATCCGTCTTTGCGGGTGAATGTGTCTGGGTCCAGCGAAGGGGGTTCTGGAAGGTTCAGTGAGACAATGGGTGAAAGTTCTGTCGTACCATATCCCTCCAGGGGGCGAACCCCGAATTTCTTTTCGAACATATCTGCCAACTTGACCTTTAATTTTTCCGCACCCGTGATGATCAAGCGCAAGGTGCGAAAATCCTGGGGTCGAGCCTTACGGATATAAGCCATGAGAAAAGTTGGAGTGGCAAATAGAATGGTGCTGGCCTCCTCACGAACCATCTGTGCGATCTGGGCGGCATCCAGTGGATTGGTGTGGTAGTGGACCCGGATGCCGCACACCAGGGGCAGCCAAATGGTCGCTGTCAGTCCAAAGGAATGGAAGAACGGCAGAGCTGCCGAAAGGCCATCTCGATTCCCCAGGGGGATGACCTCGGCAGCCGAGAGGACATTGGAAACCAGATTAGCGTGCGTGAGCTGGATTCCCTTGGGCTCAGCGGTGGAACCCGAGGAGAAAAGAATGGTAGCCGTCTGAGAGGCGCTTGTGGCATTGGTTGGCAGCAGCCATCGCTGGGGGATAAACTTAGCGGCCAAGGCGTGACGCAGTTTATCCCAGGTCGTGATACCGCTTCCAAGATCTTCCAGATAGATGACATGGGGCGTCAAAGGATAGTCGAGAATTTTTTCGAGAAAGGCCCTTGAGGTGATGGTGGTTTGAATGCCGCTTTGCTCCATGGCCGAAGCAAACGCTTGGGGCGAGGCGGTAAAGTTCAAGTTGACAGCGACCTTGCCGTCCAGAGCCATGGCCATATTCACCAGGGCTGCCCCAACGCAGGAAGGGAGCAGGATGCCGACGGCTTCCTGCTCCTCGCGGCTCAGCTGCTTGCGAATCTGTTCCCTCAGCAGGAGGCTGCTCACCAGTGCTTTGCCAAAGGTCAGGCGTTTCCCGGTGGTATCCGACATGAAGGGCTGACTCCAATACCTGCGAGCGATTCGGATGGCCAATGTGCCAAGCGAACCCTTCTGTTCGGCCTCCATTTGGTGATGGGTGCCAGACAATTCCTGGACGGCAATGCGCACCTCATGGATCGGAGCGCTTGAGGGCAAGGGTTTGCCAAAGTGCAAGCCAATGGGGTAGGGGAGCCGCAGACGATGATTGCGATAGCGGCCTCGGTTGGCGCGACTGAAAACGCTGCCCCAGGCGCCCCCCAGGAAGACGGGAATGATGGGGATATCCATTCCCTTGATAATCTTCTGATAGCCTGGCCGGAAAGCATTCATCAAACCTGACCGTGTCAGGCGCCCTTCCGCAAAAATGCAGACCAAATAACCTTGCTCCAATGCCTCCCTTGCTGAACGGATCGAGTGCATGATTTGCCTGGGAGGGTCGTTCTCGGAAATAGGAATGCAGTTCATCAACTTAAGAAGCGGGTGCAACCAGGGATGCTCGTAGTAGTCGCGATAGACCAGAAAACGTAACCTTCGCGCCTGGACAGCCATGATCAGGGGGGCATCCACATAAGTGACATGATTGCACACCAGCAAGGCGGGCCCTCGATTGGGCAGATGCTCCAAGCCCGTCGTGCGAACCCTGTAAATGCATTTGAGAATCACCGCTCCTACCAACCGCACTAAGAAGTCCGGCAGAGTCTTGAAAGCAATCAAAACCAGGCCCAGGGTCATGATGCTGGCCACCATGAAACAACCCGCCGGGCTGACGGCCAAGTCACTCAGTCCCATCAACAGGAGAGCCGCGATGAGAACTCCCAAAAAACTCATGAAACTATCCAATGCCAGAATTTCAGTCAGACGCTCTCGAGGGCTGTGCCATTGAATGAAGGAGACCAGTGGTACGATGAAAAGGCCACCGCTGAGGCCCATCAGAGCCAAAATCGCGCCGGTGGCGTAAAAATGATCCGAACCTACCTGCAGTCCCAGAAGCCCCAGCGTCAGCGCCAGACCGACGGCTCCCAGAGGGACCAGACCAAATTCAATGTGTTGTCCTGACAGCAGGCCTGCCCCCATGGCCCCGGCACCGATGCCAGCAGCCACAAACAAAAAGAGGAGAGAGGCATCCTCCATCTGTTCAAAGCCCATGTAGGTGACGCCGTAGGGGATGAGGTTCATTTGCACGAAACCTCCAATCAGGAGAAAAAATGCCGCCCCAAAGATGGCCGTGATCAGGGGAATGTCCTGGCGGGTTTTTTCATAAGTTTCAGTGACACCCTTGAGTGGGTTCAAGTGCCATGCTTGTGTGTTGCCACTCGCCTGAGTGGGACCAATGCCTTTGGCCAGCAGCCAACCTAACACAGAGATTCCGACACAAAACAAGGAAGCGATATGATATTTGCCATCTGCCAGTCGGCTCAGTAAAGGGACCATACCCGCACCCAATACGATGGCCATGTAGACGAAAGCCTGCTGCCAGCCATTGGCTTTGGAAAGTGCCGAGGAGGGCAAAAGCTCCGGAAGGATTCCATATTTGGCGGGGCCAAAAAAGGCGCTTTGAGCTGCCATGAGAAAGAGAACCACCAGGAGCCCTGGAACAGACTGTGCATAAAAGGCAAGGGTTCCTCCAACCATGACCACCAGTTCGACCAGCTTGATGTGCTGGACAATGCGCTGTTTGGACACCTGTCCTGCGAGGTAGCCAGCCGACGATGCAAAGAGTAAAAAGGGAAGAACGAAGATGGCCCCGGCCCATTGATTGATGGAAGACATGGCTTCGGTTCCCAGAATTTGTGCCAAGGCATAGATCAGGAAGAGTTTGAAGACATTGTCATTGAAGGCCCCCAGGAACTGAGAGAGGTTGAGTAAGTGGAAATCTCGATTCAGACTGGGGGGCGGTGGTGGTTGCATGGGTGTTTCCTATTATGAGAGTCTCGCTGCATTGAGGCCAGTCCTTTCCGGCCTCATGGTGATGTGTTGTAGGCGAGCCATGAAGAACAGGAAGCATGCCACATGCTGAATAAGATGCATCGGCATGCGGTGGCCTCGAATTTTCTGGATGGATGACCTCCAATAAACGGTTTGGAAGTTTTTTTGTCTGTTCGTGGTGAGTAGGTTTTGAATCAGGTCATTCAAAACCTCTAGGCATGGCATTTTTTGATTTTTAGTGTACAAATTTTGTATGCCTAAGAAATTAATCGATGTTTCCATCAAAGACCGTTGCCTTCAGATTGCCTCGCTGGCTTTTCTCAATCCCTTCACACCAGAGCGCCAGGATCGATACAGAGAGCTGCTCGGAGAAAACCAAGATATGGATGCCGACGGGCCTTTTCCTGAGCTGAGGAAAACACTCGAAGAGCTTATTGAAAAGCTGGGAGGCGAAGGGGCCATGAACTACCGAACTTATGGTGCTCAGGATGGTGAGTGGATTCGAATCCTAACCCTCTTTGCAGGATACCATCGGTTTTATCAGGAGTTGGATGCACACCTCCAACAAGAACAGGATCAAACAAGTCCCTGTGCTTTTTCTCATGGAGATGGCTGCATGGATTATTTACAGCGAGGTGGATTCTCCGAGGAAGAAGCCATTTGGTATGTTGGGGTTTTCTATCAACTGAGAAGGGCTCACCGCGCCATTCGTGAATTTCTGGTGGGGGAAACCCCCTGCATGATGTCGTTCAAGGCTCGCCTGTGGAGTCATCTCTTTACCCATGACATTCGTCATTACGAGACATGCATGTGGGAACGGATGGAAGATTTTTCACTGCTTTTGGTGGGGGAAACGGGCACAGGAAAGGGGAATGCAGCCCAGGCCATGGGGCTTTCGTGCTACATCCCCTACGAACCCAAAACTCGAAAGTTTGCCATGATTCCTCGGGCCATGTTTGTCGCTACCAACCTCTCGCAATACAGTCTGTCCTTGGTGGAATCCGAACTTTTTGGCCATCGCAAAGGTGCCTTTACAGGTGCCTTGAAGGATTATGAAGGGCTTTTTTCCCGCTGCCCCGAATATGGCATAGTCTTTCTTGATGAAATTGTGGAAGTGCCATTGACACTCCAGATCAAACTCCTTCGTCTATTGCAGGATAGGGAATTTTCTCCAGTGGGGAGTGATCAATTGCTTCGATTCAAGGGAAGAGTGGTGGCAGCAGCCAGTCCTGAGATGGATCAAGCCCTGCTAAAGGGCCAGTTTAGGGAAGATTTCTACTATCGTCTTTGCTCCGATCGATTGGCGCTCCCACCGCTGCGTGAACGTCTTTGCGAGTCATCGGGAGAATTGTCGCGGCTGGTATCGGGTCTTTTCAGGAAAATGACCGGGACGCAGGACAAAGCGTTGCTCTCCAGCGTCCTACGTCAGCTCGAAGCCCATGCCGAGCATGGTTGGCCTGGCAACGTTCGAGAATTGGAACAGGCCATTCGCCAGGTGTTGATCAAAGGCTTTTATGAACCCCTCATTCTTCCCAAAGAATCTCATTCCAGCGTCGACCAAGGGATGTTGTTTGATAGTATGGGGGAGGCCTCGGCAGAGCAGTTTTTGGCGGCTTATGCACAGCATCTGTATCGTAAACATCAAAGCTATGAGGCCGTTGCGCGGATTTTGTCCGTAGATCGTCGAACTGCTAGAAAATACGTGCAGCTTCCTGTTGATTGAGTGTTGAGATCCGAATCGGCTTCATCAATGGACAAGGGTTCGATCAACGATATGTCGCTTTAGTGGTAAAAATGACCTTCTGTGATCAGGTTATTATTTCTGTTATAAGAACCATATAGATAGGAATTTAAGAAGTCTTAAAACGCATAATTTAGAAATATCATCATTTATAAATTATTCCTTTTTTGTTAAAGAATCCCTATGTTTCTGTTTCTTTGTAAACAACTTGCTGTCAGGAACTGCAGCCCTCAAACGTCACACACAACGTGTCAGAACTTAGACGACAAGCTGATTTCGCAGCCTTCGTGGGCTTTTTGATGCAGTTGCGACGATCGATCCTGGAACAGATCGAAACCATCGATGATGCCCTTGAGTTGAAATCTCCTGTTCGTTGTACCTCAAGGATGCTTCGTCCCCGACTCCGTCGCCGGACTGCTCAGGTTCCTTTAAGATCGGTGGTGGCTGAGGTGATCAAGCAAAAGCCCATGGACCGGCATGAAATTTTGCAAGCAGTGCAGGCTTCAGGGTATCAGTTTTCCACGGACGACCCACTCAATTCCCTTTCGGCAGCTCTTTATTCGAACAAGAAAATCTTTCGCCAGGAGAACAAAAAGTTTTATTTGGTTTCTGGTTACGAAGCGGAGATTGTGCCCAAGAAGCGAGGCCGCAAACCGAAGAAGGTGTCCAGCCCCGCTGCTTAGAAAAGGCTGGCTCCAAAGGAAGCCATACCCCCGGAAGACCTTTTGGCGTTTTCCGCTTCGTATTTCTCTCGCTTCCTGGTGAGCCCTATGAGCTTGGCCACTTGAGGTGCCTCGATTACTCGGCTTTTTCTGGTGACAGCAGGATGTAATCGATGGTCACTCCATCCTTGGATCGGATTTTTTCATTGTTGTTTTCCCGATAAGCTGGATGGGTCTCCTCACGAAGTGTAATGACCAGGTATTGGCTGTTCATCCATTGGAGTCTGATCTGACTGAAAGCATTCCATGTGGCATGTTTTCCCATGAGGCAATCCCTTGGGTCCAGGTCCTGATGGGGTTTGTGCAACTGGACGTTTTCATAAACGTAGCCTGCGGCTCCTCCACCAGTGCAACGGAAATGGGTTGCGATAAAGTAACCATCCGGCGAAACACTCTCCGATAGCACATCGATAATGTCAGTGGATAGAAGGTCTTCGCAAGCGCAGCAAAGACATGAAAGGATGACGACTGTCCATGCAGTATTTTTTAGCTAGGTCCAGTTTGTCATTCGCTCTCAGCGGGGTAAAGGGATGATTGAATGACAGGCCGGTTTTCTTCTGGGTCCCCCAACGACTGTTCCTTCCACTCCTTCCCCGTCATGGCTCCTTGGCTGCGAAGAAAGTCAGCTGTTTGGGGGCGTTCATTGGCAAGAGCCTCATCCAAGGGTGTATGCCCTCGAACATTTTGTTAGTTGATTCGAGCTCCTGCTTGAATCATGATGGAGCAAACCTCGGATGCCTCGGCTTCAAAGTAACTCCGTGCCACACCGTGTAAGGGTGTGTCTCCCGGCTTGTCCCGGTAGGGAGCATCCTCTTCGATCATCCTCCCGGATCCGTAGTTTGAGGTTCACATCTGCCCCTCTGGCGATGAGCATTTTCGTTAGGTTTAGATAGGTTTCATAATTTTTGCCCCTACCTTGAGCGGCTCCCCATGCCGCCGAAAACAACAACGTTTCACCGTTGCGCCGGGTCCTGGCATTGACATCGGCCCCTGCATTGAGAAGCACTTGTGCGGTTTCCATGTGGCTCGCCAAATGCAGAGGGGTATAGAGGGTATCATCTACCGCATGAACATTGGCGCCTCTTTGCAGCAACAGCTTGACTATTTCGAGGCGACTCCCTCTGACATCGGCATTAACGGCATGATGCAGGGGAGTCATGCCAGGCTCGTCCTGCAGATTGACATCGCCCCCCCTGTCCAGGTATAGGGTTACCGCTTTCAGGTCCCCCTGACTGACATGCCCGAGAAACTTGGCTTCCTTTCGGCCAAGGTAGACGGAGTCGACATGATAATCGCAGCCTGCCCAAAGGAAGACCCCCACAAGAAAAAGGAGACGTCTCGCGGCTTCAGCAGAACGCTTTAACTTTGTGGAGCAAAGTATGTATCAACCGTCAGTTCTTTTTGGGGTAGGGTCAATTGAAATGATCTTCGCTAGTTAGCCAGGAGTGGATCCCTCCAATCAGGCATCTGGGCTCAACCACCTCACTTGGCATCCCTATCAGATAAGGCTTTCGCGAGACAGGTGCTCACGACGCTCAGTGATTGAGCCCAGATGCCGTGCAATACGCGTCATCAGGTAGATTGAGAAAACCCAACGGCCCATGGTCACCCTTGAGTATCATGTCAAAACCATGCGGCTTTGCAGCAGCAAAGGCCCCCCTAGCCGACAAACTTCTTAGAAACGACACAGGCATTGTTGCTCAAACCCTTTGTTGATAGGGGTAATGACAATCGCTTTGTAGAGCAAAGGGGCCTAACTCGACAAAAATTGATTTTCTGAGGCTTTAATTCAGGCCTCATTCGGATGTTGGTCATGGCAAAAAACTTTTAAATTTTGTCGCATAATGTCGGTCCGGAACGTGCCCTTAGATGGAGGGTGGTATCAAAGGAGAATATCCACTGAATGACAAACACGTAGAATAAGGAATAAGAATGGACTACGCCGGATTTTGGAAAAGAGTAGCTGCATTAATAATTGACACCTTGGTGACGGGCCTTTTTGGGTTTTTGCTAGGTGTGGTTCTGGGTTTCATGAGCATTGGCATGCAATGGTCTCAGGAGACTACGATGATGCTTATGCAAGTTTTGCAAGTCTTTGGTATCATTGTTGGATGGTTGTACTGCACGATTTTGGAAAGCTCAAAGCTGCAGGCTACAATAGGGAAAATGGCATTGGGTATCGTAGTAACGGACTTAGCAGGAAACAGAATTTCTTTTGGCCGAGCCAATGGGCGCTATTTCTCCAAATTCCTGTCAGCGATTCCTCTCGGATTCGGGTTTATCATGGCTGGCACTACCGCACAAAAACAAGGGTTGCACGATAAAATCGCCAATTGCCTTGTCATGAGTCGATAGTGATTGAGCCGACAAAACATCCTCATCTTTATTCTCATAGTTTTGTCGGTCATTATCAGGCTGTAAAATGCGTTTCAAGAAATCCTTAAAAACTTTACAAATAATAGAGAATTATCATGAGTTACGCTGGATTTTGGAAAAGAGTAGCAGCCCACATAGTTGTCTTTTAATCATATTAATTTTCGCGTTTATTTTAGGCGGATTGATTGCCGTTATAGGGGTTGTAACGGGCGCCGAAAAAGAGAATGTAATGTCAAAAATTGATCAATTTTCAGCAATTACACCATTGATATTGGGGTGGCTTTATTCTTGCCTCACGGAAAGTTCTAGATTTCGGGCCACGGTGGGAAAACTAGCCGTTGGCGTGGTTGTCACCGATTTGGAGGGGAATTGAGTCACCTTTGCCAGAGCAAGTGGGCGATATTTTGCTAAAATTCTTTCGAGTATTCCATTAGGGTTCGGTTATGTGATGGCTGGTATTACCTCAAAAAAACAAGCCCTTCACGATAAAATCGCACAATGCCTTGTGATAAATAAATAATGGAACAACAGCTCAATTAAGACCTCAACTCCACCAGCAAGCTTAAATATCAGCAGCATCACCTGCCTGCTTATTGCGACGGAACAGCCATGACTTTATCGTGGGATTTCCGGCAAACAACGCAGGCAGTGTGGACTGAACCCGTATTGGCGTGGGCTTCGGAATTGCGCGAATATTCTGAAATTACACAGTAATAGCCGTGCAACCAAGTAGAGGGTGATTATTTTGTCCTAGCTAGCATCCACTGGATAATTCGTTCACGGGCTGCAGAGCGTGGCGGTGTGACATGCGCTCCATCAACGACCTCCCACAGCTCCATGACTACTTTTGAATCATCGGATTCAAATCTAATAATCTCAGTTTCACTTCCAGAAACTTTTCGGTCTAAATCAATAGTTGACTTCTCTAAGTCTACCTTCTTTTCGCAGTTATTGAACTCTTTCCATTTGGAAAAATTATCCTCTGCACTTGGGTATCTACGTCTCCCAACCCCACCACCGGCCCATTTGATGGTTCTATCCTTGGTCCCATGTATATGCAGAATACTAACTGGGTTCTCTGGAGTATTTGGCCATTGATTAAAACCAACACCAGCAAAGGGAACAATCCCAGTAATGAGATCTGAATGGTCATGTGCCATTCGATAGCTCATGAAACCACCATTCGAAAGCCCCATCACGAATACCCTCTTCTTGTCTATGTTATAAGCCTTCATGGCTTTAAGAATTAGATTTCGGAGATATTTGGAGTCGTCTACTTCATTCTTCCAATCGCAACAAGCATCGGTAGCATTCCACCTTTTTTCTATTCCATCAGGTGCACAAAAAATAAAGCCATACTTCTCCGCAAGTTTTTTCATTGGGAAGAACATTAACTGCCCCTTGCCATTGGATCCGTAGCCGTGGAGATTCAGGATAAACGGATATTCCTTCCGGGGGTCGTAGTCTTTTGGGATATGAATTTCATCATTGCGTTCATCTGGTTTGAAAACCTCGGACTCACTTGATTTGCGATTTTTATTGTTGTTTTCCTCAGCAATAATCAACCCGCATTTTATCCAAATAAAAACGACTAAAATCCAAAAAACTTTCATTGCTTTTTACTTTTTAAATTTCCGATTGTTTAGGATTGATCCCGAAGTTGTTTCAGGAAAATTGGATTTAATCCGCCAACTTTTGTATACAATATCTTTTCGTCCCATTTTCCCTTACCTATTAATGACATAGATTGGTACCGAAGATAAAATTTACCACCCTTTTCCCCGATGTATTCATGTACATGCATGGTTCCAGTGCCTGATCTGAAGTAATCTTGGAATTTTGCACCAGAAACTCGCTTTGGATTACTACCGCAATCCAGCAACACCACTGCTACGGTTGTTGTGAGTAGGAGGTGTTTCATTTGGTAGTGGTATCTCTGCTAGAATTAGCAAGAGCTGACTCGACAACTGAAAGCAATTCCTTAGGTTGATCGGTTCCAATTCGGTATCTTCGTTTGGTTTTGAGCTGAATTTCAATGGCACTTGGTTTGTATTGAGAACACCTTGCCACGTTTCATATAAACTACAGTAGCGCTACAGGGCTGACAAAAAACCCCACTGTAACCATTGGTTACAGAAGGGAAAAAATTGTAAAGGAGGGGTTTAGAGAAATTTTACGGCTCAATCCTTGAAGCGCGATGCAACGATACAGGCATTATGGTCTGAACGCAATTTGGCGTGGGCTTTGGACTTTCGCGTGTAATCTAAAATTACACAGTAATTTCCGTACTACCAAGTACAGGGTGATTATTTTGTCCTTGCTAGCATCCACTGGATAATTCGTTCACGGGCTGCAGAGCGTGGCGGTGTGACATGCGCTCCATCAACGACCTCCCACAGCTCCATGACTACTTTTGACTCATCGGATTCAAATCTAACAATCTTAGTTTCACTTCCAGAAACTTTTCGGTCTAAATCAATATTTGCCTTCTCTAATTCAACCTTCTTTTTACAGTTATTGAATTCTTTCCATTTGGAAAAATTATCCTCTGCACTTGGGTATCTGCGTCTCCCAACCCCACAACCGGCCCATTTGATGGTTCTATCCTTGCTTGCATGTATATGCAGAATACTAACCCGGTTCTCTGAAGTATTTGCCCGTTTCCATGGCGTGCAAGCCTTATGATCAGTAAATTTTGTTTGAGTGATTATTAATCAAATCCTTTTTGTAGTAATTTTTAGGATGGCTAAAGAAGTTTTTACCATTAGGCATCCTAAGTGATGTTCTTATCGAACAAACAAAAAATAAAAGCCCTTAAAACAGAATTTAACAAAGGATGTATAACATAAATATTATTTAATAATTATCGTTGTATTGTTGAAATATATTTACAATAGTAAAAAATGCGATAAATGATTAATAAAAAGACATGAATATATCAATACCAGAACTTTATAGACAAGATTTGATAAAGATTGCCAGCTTTTACGAAAAGACTCAGCTTTCCAGTAAAATGGTATCATCCCACTGGCAAGAATATGGAAAAAAAACAAATATTTCATTTGATAAGCATTTTAAAAAAGCCACTTTACAAGCCGAAGGTTTTGATGATTTTCGAGAACGTAATTTATTGAATTTACTGCTGAATATCCCCATTTCATTGTTTCTCCAAAGAAAATTGTTCAAAAGGCTTTCAAACGAATTGATAAACGCTGTTAAAGAATTAGTTAAACTCCAAAAGCGCACAATTTCCTTCAACTGCATTAAGAATGCGCTGTGTATCGACAGTATAGAAAAGGCAAATATTGATTTAAAAAGAAAAAAAATAGCAATAATTGGTGATGGTAATGGATTCATGGGTTTGCTGATTAAAAAACTTTATCCATCAACTAAAATTATACAAATCAACTTAGCTAAAGTTTTGTTGTTTGATTATCTATTCACATCAATCGCTGTAACTGAAGAAAAATTAAACTTTGCTTGCACGAAAACAGATTACAATTTGGATTCTGACTACAATTTTATTCCGGCTGAAACTATTTTCAGCATGGCCTTAGAAGATGTTGATTTTTTCATAAATATAGCATCCATGCAGGAAATGAATAACGATGTTGTTAAAAACTATTTATCGTTAATCAGATCTCAGAAAAAGTCTAATGTGGGTTTTTACTGCTGTAACAGGGAGAGAAAAATTTTACCGGACGGCGTCATTTCTGTGTTTGACGAATATGGCTGGTTGAAATCTGACAAGGTTTTATTCGACGAAATTTGTAACTGGTATTCTGAATTTCCAATTTCACGTCCACCATTTGTGATGAAATTTGATGGCATTCATAAACATAAACTAATAGAGATTGAGCCCTAATAGGCAATTAGAGTAATGGTTAAAGTTTATCGGAGGTTTTGATTCTTATTTATATAGAATTGACTAGGCACTTCAAAATTGTGCAAAGCACAAACCTGAAATTCAAAAATACATGTCTGTCAAGTCAGTCTCGGCAGAACAATTTTCCGCTTTTTCATGACTTTGGGATGTGACCTTTTAATCTTCTCTATACGCTCATCCGGCTCTGTCCAAAAGTTTGGCTTATCTGAGAGTAATTTTGTCCTAGGTCGTAAACCAATTTCATTTGTTCGTTCTGAGCTTTTGTTGTGTTTGAGTGTCTTTCCAAATGTTTGTTGCTCTTCTTGGCTCTAGCTTTTTCTTCACCATAGCGGGTGAAGATCAACTTCCGTTCGAACTCTACAATGCTGCTAAAAAGTTACCAGAACAGCTCCTTGCAAGGTAAGCTAGAATCGTTCGTTGTTGTCAGCCGTTTAGTCGCGAGGGGAAATGCTCAGGATAAGTATGGTTGATTTTTTCACCACTAAAAAAGCCTTTTAATCATACTACCATTTTTTTCTTTGGTGTTTCTTCCCCAATCAAAATCGCGGGAAGATCTTGACTTCAAATGATCAATACTAGTGGAGGGGACAAGTCTTTCTTTAAGCTTCAAAAATTCAAAATGTGCTAGATTGGTATTGTAATCAGTAGTGCTGGATACTCAATTTGGAGTTCCATTAAATTTCATGCCCTCTCTAACCCTCCAAAAGGTATTTCCGTTTTTATCCTTACCCTTAGCACTTGGTTTGTATTGAGAACGCCTTGTTATTTAACCTATAAATAACAGTAGCCATGCAGGATAGGCAAAAAAATCCCACTGTAACGATTGGTTGCAGTGGGTAAAAAGTTGTAAAAGATGATGTTAGAGAAGCTTCTAGGCTTAGTCCTTAAAGCGCGATGCAACGATACAGGCATTGTGGCCGCCGAAGCCGAAGGAGTTGTTCATGATGGCCTCCACCGGGGTTTCCCTGGCCTCATTGGGTACGTAGTCCAGATCACAGGCTGGGTCGGGGATTTCGTAATTGATGGTAGGCGGCACTTTCTGATCCTTGAGGGCCATGGTGCAGACCGTCATTTCAATGGCGCCTGCAGCGCCCAGCATGTGCCCTGTAGCTCCTTTGGTGGAACTGACGCAGAGCTTGCGTGCATGATCTTTGAAAACCGTTTTGATGGCGGATGTTTCGCAGATGTCTCCTTGGGGAGTGGAGGTGCCATGAGCATTGATGTAGCTGATGGCCTCTGGGGCCAATCCTGCGGAGCGCAGAGCCATGTTCATGCAGCGTGCAGCGCCTTCACCATCGGGCGCTGGTGAGGTCATATGATGGGCATCGGCGGTGTTTCCATAGCCCACCAGCTCTCCAAAAATTTGGGTTCCTCTGGCCTTCGCATGCTCCAGCTCTTCAAGCACTAACACCGCGGCCCCTTCGCCCATGACAAAACCGGCGCGATCGGCATCAAAAGGTCTCGAGGCACGCTTGGGTTCATCGTTGCGTGTGCTCATGGCTTTCATGGCTGAAAAGCCTCCAATGCCCACTGGGGTCACAGCGGCCTCCGCACCTCCGGCAAACATCACTTTGGCGTCTCCCATCTTGAGGGTACGCCACGCCTCTCCCAGGGCATGGGTGGCGGTTGCACAGGCAGAACAGGTCGCCACATTGGGGCCCTTCAATCCGTAATACATGGAAAAAAGACCTGATGCCATGTTGAGGATCTGCATGGGGATCAGGAAGGGAGACACGCGAGCGGGTCCCTTGTTCTCCAGGATGGAGTGCTGTTTTTCCAAGGTCGACAGTCCACCGATTCCGGAGCCGATGAAGGCGCCTACTTGCTCCAAGTCGGTTTTCTCCAAATCCAGCCCTGAGTGCAACAATGCCTGATGAGCGGCATAGATGCCAAATTGAGCATATCGATCGGTTCTTCGAATCTCCTTGGGGGTCGGAAAGGCTGGGGTAGGATCCAAATCCAACACCTCGCCTGCGATTCGGCAATCGTAGTCGCTGACATCGAATGCCTGAATGGCATCGATGCCGCAAGCGCCCTCAAGTAGATGATTCCACAGGGTTTCTGGTGTGTTTCCAAGAGGAGAAACCACACCCATCCCTGTGATGACGACCCGCCTGTCTCTTTGGCTTTCGGACATGAATAAAAGTTTGCGGTCGCCGACCCTCAGGGCAGCCACCGCAACTCAAATAAAGGTTTTGCTTTGGGAGGGTTACTGGCCCTGGGTTTCCTCGATGTACTTGATAACATCTCCGACACTCTGAAGTTTTTCAGCCTCTTCGTCGGGGATTTCCTGACCAAAGGTTTCTTCCAAGGCCATCACCAGCTCCACTGTGTCGAGCGAATCGGCACTGAGATCCTCAATGAATTTGGCCTCTGGGGTCACCTGGTCTGCGTTGACGCCGAGCTGTTCGACGATGATGCCCACCACACGTTGTTCGATTGAATTTTCAGACATGAGTTTTTGTTTGCGTTAAAACTAAGAGTGTCTTTAACAACCCCGCTAGGAGCGTCAAGCATTGAATCGGTAAATTCAAAAATTAATTATCCGTTTGCGAGATCTTTTTCACCACTATCTGTGGGTCGTTTTCTAACTTTGATCGCTTGAGTGGATACCGCAGGGGCTCCCTTACATGACCATCCCACCATCCACCGTCATTACTTGGCCAGTCATGTAACCGGCATGAGGCCCGCAGAGATACACTGCAGCTTGGGCGATATCATTCACTTGCCCAAGCCTTTTGAGAGGTATCTGCTCCATGATGGCCTCCCGTTGGGCATCATTCAGCGCGGCGGTCATGTCAGTTTCGATAAACCCCGGGGCAATGGCGTTGCAGGTGATCCCTCGTGACGCCAATTCCTTGGCAATGGATTTGGTAAAACCGATCAGTCCGGCTTTGCTGGCGGCGTAGTTTGCCTGGCCTGCGTTGCCCATCAATCCCACGACGGAGGCAATATTGATGATACGTCCCTGGCGTTGCTTCATGAAAGTACGGGTGAAGGCCTTGCACAGCGTAAACGCACCCTTGAGGTTCGTGTCGATGACGGTATCCCATGCCTCCTCACTCATTCGCATGAGCAGGTCATCGCGTGTCACTCCGGCATTGTTGATGAGGATGTCTACCCGGCCTGCATTCTTGACAATGGTCGCAGCAATTTCCTGAGCAGCCTGGGAATCGGAGACATCCACAGCATGGGCCCAGGCTTTTCTCCCCATGGCCCTCAGGGCATTTGCCGTCGCCTCAATGTCCGACAAGGTTCGTGAGAGGCAGACCACATGGGCTCCTGCTTCACCCAAAGCCAATGCGATGGCCTTTCCGATACCGCGTCCCGCGCCCGTCACGACTGCAACTTGCTCACTAAGTATTCCGCTCATGGCAATCTTTTCTGTGTCGCCTGGAGGACGATGTCAACGTTCATTTGTGCTCGATCTTCCAAAATGTGCCTGCGATGGTGTGGCAGAGTTTTTTCAGTTGCACCCTTTACCGTCAGAGTCCATGTTTACATTTTTCCGTTCCCATGGCAGCGCTCAACCCATACACCGTCAAGGCATCCGAGGTCTTGGATCGTGAGATCCACGAGCACATCCATGGCGAGTCCGCGGAAGGGAGTCCTCCACCTTATTCCTCCAATGATCGAGAGGCCGAGCGGTTAAGGCGTCGCTTGAAAAGCGATTACGGCACCTCCATCACCACTGGCAAGACCCGTATCAAAAACAAACCCTACTTTGCGCGGTATGGCAGTGATCCGAGCACCAGCACCGAAGTGCTCGCTGAAACCTATCCACTGAGCATTTGTCGTTTAGCTCTGCTGTTGATACAGAGAGGCTGACGGAGCTTTTTCCTTTCCAATCAGCCAAGTCCAATGAAAAAGGCGCCTGATCAAAATCAGACGCCTTGTCGTAGATTTTTTCAATGAGCACCGCTGATCGAGTCGGTAGATCAGCTACATGACGAGTCTCTCAAAGAGTTTCAGAGAGTGATTTAGCGCTTTATTGAATAAAGGCCTCAACCTCCTGAGGGGTATGATTCCTCAGGTCCAAGGATCAAAAGCCATCACTACTTCTTGGCGGTCTTTTTCTTTTTGTTGCCCACCAGTTCAGCCTTGTTGGTTTTGAGGTATTTTTTGACCACCTGCAGCTGTTCAAGTTTCACCGGGATGCCTTTTTGACCCAAATTTCTCAAGTGGCGATAATGGCACAAGGTTTTTCCGATCTGGACGATTTCTATATGGAAATCGCCAACCTTCCAGAGCTGTCCGATCTCTAGTTCTGTTGTCTCCTTCACGTGATTTTCTATCTCTAATGAAAATTGGATGGTCAGGCAGACCCCTTGTCCTGTTTTGTGGGGTCCCCCAAGCCGATCATGATCATGGATACTACCCAATTTTTGGCAAAAGCCCAAGGACTTCTTTAAAGAGAACTGCATTCACCTGCTTTTCGGGCCAGGGTGCACAGCCATTTTTTGGGTTTTTCCAGTGCTGATTCTGGAGTGGTTAAGGTTGGGCATATGCTGTAAATATCAGTAAACAAGCTGCTTAAGTGACTTGTTTTCTTGTGGATACCACCCAGCCCCAAGCATGGTGTGCTCGATGTCTGGCACAGCTTTGCCAAGGCACCCACTCCTTTTCCCATGCAGGTGGAGGCATCCAGAGCTCCCTCACCGGTAATCACTAGGTCTGCCCATGCAATCCAATGGTCGAGTTTTGCTCTGGTAGCAAAATAGTCAAAGCCGGATTGGGCGACCCCGCCGAGAAAGACCATCAATCCGTAACCGAGCCCTCCGGCTGCCCCAGCTCCCGGTTGGTGACGATAGGATGTCTTCAGCATGCGATCTACGACCATCGAAAGGCCTCTAAGGCTGGCCTCCGAAGGTGCCATGTCCTGGCTCCTGAGGCCTTTCTGCGGTCCATAAATCCTGGAAGCCCCTTTCGGGCCTAAAAGTGGATTGTCTACATCCGAAGCAATGATCAATTTCTCAAAGGGGTGGGGGTCCTGTGGAGGGATCACGATCTTGACTCGGTGCAAGGAGGTCCATTTTTCAAGAGGTTGGTTCTCATTGTCTCGAAACTCCCATCCCAGAGCTCTTGCCAGTCCGAACCCTCCATCATTGGTGGCGCTTCCTCCAATACCTATCACGCAGGTTCGAGCCCCTTTTTGTGCTGCCTTTTGAATCAAAGTACCCAGTCCGAAAGTATCCAGATCAAAGGGGTGACATTTCCTGGGAAGCAATCGAGCCAGTCCAATGACAGCCGCAGATTCGATAATGGCCATTTGCTGCGTTTCCTGCCACCACCAGCCAGCGCGAATGGGTCGGCCTGAAGCATCCATCGTATGGCAGTGATGTTTTCTGGCCTCCACTAGATGAGCCAATGTTTCTCCGAACCCATCGCCACCGTCACAGACCGGCAGGGTATGCAACTGATCGGCAGGACGTGCCTGCCTCCAGCCTCTGGCGATACAATCAGCCGCCTCTTTGCCGGTGAGAGTTCCCTTAAACTTATCTGGGGCAATCAGTACCTTCATGATTTGAGATGTTTCCTTTTGGGAGAATTCACGCCGGTTCGGCTAGAAGATCGTAGTCGGTGTGCCCTGTGATGCGTACCTGCTGAAAGGTGTGGGCAGGGAGAGACCCTTGCACATAAATGCGCCCGTCAATATCCGGTGCATCAGCCTGACCGCGTGCGACCATCCATGGCTCATCTGACGATAATGCCGGGGCTTGGGGCTCCTGGTCTGAACGTAGATGCCCATGTTCCCAGGATCGCACCATGGCATCTTCCAGGGTTTTTTCATCCGCCTGAGCTTCGATGAGGACCTTGAAGGTTCTACCGACTTGTTCACTGGCCCATGCGCGTGAAATGTCTCGCTGGATGGCCATGGCCCGATCCCGGCGATGCGCTTTTTCTAAATCGTCGATGGCATTGGCCATGCCGCCGGCTCGGGTACCTTCTTCGTGGGAATAGGTGAAGACTCCCATGCGCTCAAAGCGCGTGGCTTGAATGAAATCCAATAAAGATTGGAAACAGCCTTCGGTTTCTCCAGGGAACCCCACGATGAAAGTCGTGCGCATGGCAATCCCAGGAATTCCCTTGCGGATGCGTTCGAGCAATTTCTCAATATAGTCACGGCTGGTTTCGCGCCGCATGCGTTCGAGCATGGTCGGGTGGATATGCTGCAGGGGGATGTCGACATATTTGGCGACTTTATCGCAGGAGGCGATGGTAGCTATGAGCTCGTCCGTCCAGTGAGCAGGGTGAGTGTATAAAACCCGGATCCAGAAGTCTCCTTCCAGCTGGTTGAGATCCCTGAGGAGGGAGGAGAGGGTGGAGGCGTTCTCTGGCAGGGAGGCAGATGCTTCCTGAAATTTCTCGGGTGAAGCAATTCCCCGGTGAGGATTTTCCCGCAAATCCAACCCATAATATGTAGAATCCTGCGAAATCAGGTTGATCTCCTTGACGCCCTCGGCAATCAGGGCCTTGGCCTCTGCCAGAATATCCTCTGCCCGGCGGCTTCGGTGAGAGCCCCGCATCCGAGGTATGATACAGAAGCTGCATGGGTGATTGCAGCCTTCAGCAATTTTCAGATAGGCGAAGTGCGCAGGTGTCAGGCGAAAGCGTGGTGTGCTGACATCCGGAATGTAGACGGGCCTTGCAGTCACCTGCATCACGTGGGCCTCAGAGGCCGGATCCGGGCTCTCTTCAGAAGGGGAAGCCTCCTCAGAGGTCGGTTCCGTTTCTGAAGGTCTTTGCAAGCGACGTTTTCGGGCAACCTGAACCAGTTGAGACACCTCTTCGACTTGATCGATACCCATGAACATGTCGACTTCGGGCATGAGTTTGGGGAGTTCCTTGCGATACCGCTGGGTCAGGCAACCTGCAACGATGAGGCCCTGACCGAGATTTCTTACTTTGCGCATTTCGGCAGACTCTAGGATGGTGTCGACGCTTTCTTCCTGAGCACTGTCGATGAATGAGCAGGTGTTGACGATGACGACGTCCGCTTCTTCAGGAGTGTTAGTGATGGAAATCCCATCCTTGATGAGATTTCCAATCATGATTTCAGAATCGACCAGGTTCTTGGCACATCCTAGGGAAATGAGACCCACTGAAATGGGCGAGTCGATGGCGTGTTGGTTTGTCACTTGAAGGCAACTATGCCTTAAGCTGAGAAGTAAGGCAATGTCCGGCATGATGAACGGGCGCTTCATGATGTGGACGCGCATTCCGAAGATACCTGCAGTAACGATTCCAAACTCAGGATGCCCAAGAGTCGCCATCCGTGATCCTCCGTGGGATTTGGGTGCGTTCTGGACGCAGGCCGATTATTTTTGGACAGCTTCCTGAGCGCGCGTTATATTCCCGCGCTATGTTTCGATCATGGATTTTTTCCTTTGGGCTGATGCTGTTATTGGGCCTGTCTGGTATTCATAAAGGTGTCGCCGCTGAGCGCGTTCAAGCGGTGGCCGACCCGGTACGAGTCAAGCCTGCTTCCAATGAAGGTCAGCTAGCCACTAGGGGATTTACTTTGCCTGAAGGATTTGAGGTGGAGTTGACGGCTGCCGAGCCACATCTGGCCAACCCGGTGGCTTTTCACATTGACGAAAAGGGCCGGTTTTTTGTCGTGGAAACCTTTCGCCACGGGGCCGGCGTTTTGGACATTCGAGGGCGTCGCAATTGGCCCAACCAAGCGTTTATTAAAAGTCTCTCCGAGGAGCGCCTGGCTGGCCTTTCCGATGAGTTGCTCGATGCCGATCTGGCCAGCAAAAGTGTAGATGATCGTATCGCCATGTTGCGCTACTACATGGGGGATGAAGCCGACGCGCGCCTGGGGGTTGAAAGCGATCAGATCAGGCTCATTGAAGATCGAGATGGGGATGGGCTGTCCGATCACTCTTCCATCTTTGCCGATGGCTTCAACGGGCTTGCCGATGGCCTGGCTTCCGGCGTGCTGGCGCGCCAGGGAAAAGTTTACTTTACCAATATCCCAGACCTCTGGCTGCTGGAGGATCCTGATGGGGATGGGATCGCCGAAAAAAGGGAATCTCTTCATTACGGGTTTGGTGCTCGAGTGGGCTTTCTGGGTCATGATTTGCACGGGCTGCGATTTGGACTAGATGGAAGGCTGTATTTTAGCATTGGCGATCGAGGATCCCGTGTTCAAACCCGCGATGGCCGCATCGTGGGGTTCGCCGATACCGGTTGTGTTTTTCGCTGTGAAGCCGATGGCAGTCAACTGGAAGTCTACGCCTACGGCTTGAGAAACCCCCAGGAACTCGCTTTCGATGCACACGGAAATTTGTTTACCGGAGATAACAATTCAGACGGAGGCGACCAAGCTCGGTGGGTTTATTTGGTGCCTGGTGGAGATAGTGGATGGCGCATCGGCTATCAGTTCATCAATCAGCCGCTAGCGCGCGGTCCTTGGAATGCCGAGAAGCTCTGGCATCCCCAATGGGAGGGACAGGCTGCCTATCTGGTTCCCCCGATCGCCAATATAGGCAACGGACCCTCTGGCTTGACCTATCACCCCGGCACCGGATTTCCTGATCGCTACCAAAACACCTTTTTCCTCGTTGATTTCAAAGGATCGCCTGCCAACAGCGGTGTGCATGCCATTCAGATGCAGCCGGAGGGGGCGACCTTCCGAATCGATCATCTCGAACCGCTCATTTGGAACATTCTGGCGACCGATGCCGAGTTTGGGGTTGAAGGCGGTCTTTATCTTACCGATTGGGTGGAGGGATGGAACAAGACAGGCAAGGGACGCATTTACCGCCTGCTGGAGCCAGAGTCCGCTCAGGCCCCTCATGTGGTGGAAACCAAGGTGCTGTTGGCGGATGGTATGCAGCATCGCGACTTGGAAGCGCTGATGGTCTTGCTCAAACACCCCGATATGAGAGTGCGCCAGGAAGCCCAATTCGAGCTGGCCGATCGTGGAGCTGATGCGATTGCCCCATTGGCGTCCCTGCTGTCGGAGGATACCTTTCATTTAGGACAGCTCCATTCCATCTGGGGACTGGGTCAACTCCTGCGTCGAGGGCATCCTGCAGCAGATCCTCTCGTAGAAGCCTTGTATGCTCCTCATGATGAAATCAGGACGCAGGCGGCGAAGGTGCTGGGTGAATCACCTCAGATGCATGCCTTTGGTCGACTGGCCACCATGGTGGCCAGTGATGCTGCCCCCAGAGCACGTTTCTACGCAGCATTGGCCTTGGGCCAGGATGGTCGTGCTGAGGCCGTAGCTCCTTTGGTTACCCTGCTCGAATCTAATGCAGACAAGGATCCTTACCTGCGACATGCCGCTGTGATGGGGTTGGTTGGGCTGCAGGATTTCCGGTGGCTTGAATCCATTGCCAGTCACCCTTCGGCGTCGGTGCGCATGGGGGCCTTGCTCGCGATGCGGCGGCTGGAGCGTCCGGAAGTGGCTCAATTTTTAAGCGATGCTGAACCACATCTTGTGACCGAAGCAGCCCGGGCCATCAACGACGTGCCGATTGATGCTGCCATGAGTGATCTTGCACAGGTAAATCCTTCTGTCACTCTTTCCGAACCCGCCTTGCGGCGTGTGGTCAATGCGAATTTCCGATTGGGCAGGGAGGAATATGCTGTTCGCTTGGGCAACATTGCAACGGACGTGTCCTTGCCTGAAGGGATTCGCTCGGAGGCACTGGAATCTCTGGCCCAATGGCCTGCCCCATCCGGGCGGGATCGGATCACGGGCATTTGGCGGCCGCTTTCCTCCTATCGCTCGGCTGAAGATGCGCGTCGAGTGGTTCAATCTGTCTTGTCGGGTCCTTCACAATCTGCTTCATCTGATTGGGTCGCTGCCATGATTCAGGCGGTGGCTACCCTCAAACTGGAGGCTGGAGCCGATTGGCTGCTGCAGAGGGTTCGCCAAGAGGCCTTGGGAGACCGCACTCAAGCAGCCTCCTTGAGGGCATTGGCTGGCCTCTCCGATGCCCCTCGCCTGGCAGAAGCTGTAGCCTTTGGATTGGAAAAGGGGCAAAGGCGGCTGCGCAGCGAAGCCATCAAGTGGCAGGAACAATCGGCTGATAGTCTGGTTTCCCTCCGTAAGGCGCTTCAGGAGGGTGACCTGGATACCCAACAGGCTGCCTTGGCGTCGCTCCAAAGGGACACTTCTCCGGAGGCACTGGATTTGCTCAACCAATGGGTGGGTAAGTTGGCTGCAGGTCAGGTTGAAAGAGGGCTCCAGCTCGACTTGTTGGAAGTAGTCTCCAGCAAGGGATCACCCGAGATGCAGGCCAAGGCGAAAGCTTTCGAGCAGAATCTCCAGAAGTCGTCTCCGCTCAAGGATTTCGACATCGTCCTAGAGGGCGGAGATACCGAAGCCGGGCGTAAGATTTTCCTGGAAAGGGAAGAAGTGGCCTGCTTGAGGTGCCACAAAGTTGCGGGTCAGGGTGGCGAGGTAGGGCCGGTTCTCGACGGACTGGCAACGCGCCATCCTGTGAACTACATCCTGGAGTCCATCCTGACACCCAATGAAGTCATTGCCCAAGGCTATGAAAGTGTTTTGATCGAGACCAAGGACGACGAATATTATGCTGGACTTATCAAGCAGGAGAACGACAAGGAGTTGATTCTCGAATCTCCTGAGGATGGGCTCATCACCCTGGATGTGAATCGAATTCAATCTCGAGAAAAGGGTCTATCAGGGATGCCCGAAGGGCTCTATTTGATGCTCAGCAAAAGGGAATTGCGTGACTTGATGGCCTTCCTATCCAGTTTGAAGTAGGCCAAGATTGCTGTTGAAGTTCCCCTATGCACTCTGGCTATCATCCTCCCATGCGCTCCATGTTGCTGTTGGTGATCCTAGCCTTCCTCTGTGCCCGAATGGGCAGCCCTTGCCAGGCGGAAACCTTGCTCGGCTCCTGGCACTTTCAGGGTAGCCGTCAGATCTCCCAGATGGATGGAGGGCATGTGCTCAAGTCCGTGCTCGAAGAGGAGAGTTCTCTGGCCGTTGTAGAGCTCCTGGTAAAGAAGTTGGCTTCTGCCCCCGATCAGCTTTTCTACGGGCTTGGTAACAGTGCTCATTCTGAACGAGTGGCCATTCTCCAGCCCATCATGGCCGATCTGATCGCCCATGAATCTTATGGTGAAGTGCATGGGATCATCTTTCCTGTGTTGAACCTATCCATGGCCATTCGCTTAACGGATGAAAAACAGCTGGAATGGAATCAGCGGCTGCGCCGTCATGCAGCTCACCTGGGGTGGAAAGTTCATCCTCCTCTAAGTGATGGGTTTACCTCAAATTGGGAGGCTTCTCCACAACGTTCCGGTCAGCTGATGCGTTTTGGTCAGGCGGGCGAGTGGTTGATCATCAGCGTCGGATCGGACGTGCTGACTCAGTGGACCGATTGGCAAACAGCCATTCTCTCCGATACGTTTCCTCCAAAGCCTACCGATTGGTCCTGGCTCTCCCTCCAAATGGAAGTTGACAGTTTGGCGCATTTTTCGGGTCATGATTCAAAACCGGCAGTGGAACGTGTCCGCGTTGACTGGAGCGGGGACGGGGATCACATTCGAACCACTGGTTTCATTCAAACCAAAGAAGAGCTCGATGAAACGGGGGAGTCTTGGTCCATTCCCGTCCATCGAATCGTGGATCCGGTCATCAGCTTTTCGACCCAGCGCAACCTGGCGCCGCTGATCTCGAGCTTTCCGGGAGTGAAAAAACTATTTGCTGATTCCATTCCCAAACAGTCGGTGGCTTGGTCCAAGCCTTCTAAAGTGCAGAATCCACGAGGCGAGCAACAGACCGCGCCTTGGTTTCTGAACTACATCACCTGGCCGGTCGAAGAGGATCAACAGTCGGTGATGCCCATTCAGGAGCGCGTCAAAGCCTGGCTTGGTGAATCCTTCCTCAGTAACCGTCGCGTAGATCTTGTGGGAAATGCTGAAGCCAATCATGCGGTCATAAAAATCACTCCGGGTTTTGTCCAGCCCTTCGTTCAAGGTTATGCCTACGGAAACCAGTTCTACCAAATGGCGGGTCTGACCTTCGTGAATATCAGTCGAACCAATCCGCCACCTGCCGCTCTGTTGGGGCAAATTGAAAATCATCCGCGACTTCGCTACTACCATTGGGAACTCACGGGTGAAAAGGTCTTTCAATACCGTAATTTGTTGAACTTGGGTGGCTTTCTCTTTGGGAAGGGACAAATGCTCAAGGATTCTCCACTCTTCTCATGGACCGTCATGTTGGAAAATCGTCTCGGGAACGCGGTGACGCAGCTGCTCAGAAAAAATGAGCGAACCCTGGAGATTCGGCGCAAATCTCATTTTGGATTGACGGGCTTTGAAATCGCCGTCCTGGCCCGATGGATGCATGCTGATGTGTTTCCCTGGATCCACGGTCCATCCCTCTTGGACTGGCAACTGGCAGAGCTTCAATCTCCTGGGCCCTAGGGCTATGCTCAAATTAGGCGTTAATATTGACCACACAGCCACCCTCCGGGAAGCTCGCTATCGTGGTATGTCGGAGGGTGAGCCCGATCCCATCGAGGCGGCCCTGGCCTGTGTGCGGGCCGGATGTCACGGGATCACCGCTCATCTCCGGGAGGACCGAAGGCACATGCTTGATCGAGATATCGATCGACTGTCATCGATGCTCGAAGTTCCTCTGAATTTTGAGATGGCCAACACGCCTGAAATGGTGGCAAAAGCGATGGACCTCAAGCCTGCTTCAGTCTGTCTGGTCCCCGAGAAAAGGCAGGAAATCACCACTGAAGGGGGTTTGGACGTGGTGGAGTATCAATCATCGATCGCGGACACAGTTCATCAGCTTCAGTCGCTGGGGATCGAAGTGAGCCTTTTTATCGACCCCGATTTGGAAATCGTGCGGGCGGCCGTTGATACGGGAGCGCGAGCCATCGAGTTGCATACAGGGGCCTACGCTGAGAAGTATGAGGATCCGACCCAACGCCAGCAGGAAATCATACGATTGACCCAGGCTTCTGACCTGGGGCATCAATCCGGCCTGAAAATCAATGCCGGTCACGGCCTCCATTACGTCAACTTGCTCGATCTGTTGAAGCTGCCATGGCTGGAGGAACTCAATATCGGTCACAGCATTGTTTCAAGAGCCCTCTTCGTAGGGTTGGAGCAGGCGGTAGGTGAAATGCTCCAGTTGATGCGAAAAAGTGGAGATTGTTGAGTCAAGCGCTGCCACAAAAAAAGCCATGCCCCGAGAGGCATGGCTTTTGGTGAGGACAATCCAAGTATGAACCAACTAGGGACTTCCGTAAGGAAGAGGTTGTCCGTCCGCTCGAGCTGAAGTTCTAACCTGCACCCAGATGGCGTCTCGGCTGCCATTGACGGCCATACGAGAGACCGTGCCGGTGCGGGCGGGGGAATCGGTGTTGGGATCGGTCCACTTCTTAATTTCGCTATGCCCATCCAAAAAGGCAAAGTTGGCTGCTCTGTTGTGGTAGGTGGCAGGCCAATCAATCCACTCTTGACGATTCATACCCACTGCGAAACCTGCATCATTGATGCTGCGCTCATCTTCATCCAGAAAGACCCACAAATTGGAAGGCCCAGGAGCGGTTGCGTCCGATTCTTTGCCATAGGTTTTGTAGGGTCGGTTCGCCCTGTGCCCATGATTGTTGTCCAGCCATGGGCCATTGACCGCCTGCCGACTGTTCAAAGCAATAGTTCCGACTGCCTGGCTCATGGCCCAAGACCTCACCCTCGGAGTCTTGGCTCGGTCCGATGCCGTACTTCTATCAGCCGGGCATTTAAAGACCTGATAGGCACCCGTGTAAGGACCTAGCTTGGAAACCCGTGGATCCAAAAGCGCCATGAAATTCGTCGCATCGGGAAGTCTCGTCATGCTGCCACCACACCAGTTGTTGCCACTGGTGTTGCCATCGTCAGGGTTGGGGGGGGAACCAATCCTCGCTGTCCAGCGAGTAAAGTTTTAACGCGAGGATCATTTGCTTGCCGTTATTCATGCATTTGATGCCTTGAGCCTTCAGCTTGGCTTTGCTCAAAGCCGGCAACAGCATGCCCGCGAGGATGGCAATGATGGCGATCACCACTAACAGTTCGATGAGAGTGAAACCCCTAATGGGTTGGTTGGTTGATTTTGGTATTTTCATGAATACTGTCTTACTTTTGTAACAACAGGAGACGGAAATCAATCGTATTGTCGATTAGATGTCCACATATTATGGCTCGCTTTCCACCTGACAACTGTGCGTTTGAAGGCACAAGACCAGTTTTCTGGGGATTATCGACCCCTTTGTTACGCGCTGGTGAACAACCTTATGTCTTTCTTCAGTCTGCAGATGCGACGTTTTTGTGAGGATATGGCAGTTCTGATACTGGTTTACTTGAATGACTTGCCCAAGGCATGAATTGTATTTTACCTGGCCAGACTCTTTGGTTAGCATGCACTCCACATGAGCCAACGTCGTAAAAAGAAGAGTCGCTCCAACCCTTTGGCTAGAGCCTTTAAGCGGCAGGCTAAACAATCGGCCTTGTTGACCCTCATGATGGAAAGCCCTTCTTTTCGCTATGTGATGCTGGGAATGGCACTAGTTGCCTCGGTGGCCGCTTTTTACGTGGCTCCTCTATGGAACGTGGCACCCCCCCATCTCAAAAGCGTGCGCAGCAGTCTCTACTCCATGCAACAGGTAAGCCGCCACCAGGCCGCAGCGCTCGAGGCGATGCAGTCCGGACTGGCGCAGAAGGCTCATTATCAACTGATTTCTGCTTTGCGCAGGAATGCCTGCAGCCCTGAACTTTACCGCATGCTCTTCAAGAACGCACTCGCACAGGTGTCCTTGACGCAGGAAGAGGTTCTCCGGTTGACCGAGCAGGGAGGTCGTCTGCTTGAGCTTTCCCTCACCAATCGCGCGGATTTGGATCTTCTGCTGACCTTCCATGACCATACAGGCCAGAACGAGATGTCGATTCGTCTGTTGCGTGGGCTGGATGACCCGACCAAGGAGGACCAATTCCAACTTCTGCAACGCCTTTTTGAGGAAGAAGATTTTGCCACTTATCAAATAATCCGCGGCTCAGATTCCTTGAAACTAACCGGTCTACCGAGCCTTCTTCTCTACGACGCGGCCGTGGATGCGATCGTCTCGAACTCCGACTCCGTGGTGGAAGCCTCTGAGCGCACTCTAACCGCCGCGCTTTCAGAGGCAGGCGCTCAGGGTGCCTCAGCAAGAGCCCTGCTGCTGGAGATGGCCAGTCGTCTGGAGCGCTTGGAAAGCTTTGACACTGCTTTTCAGGCCCTCAAAGCTCTGGGTGAGGATAAGCCATGGCATCACGCTCGTTACTGGATCCTGCTGCAGCAAAAAGGCCTGGAGCAGCGATCGAAGTTGGAGGCGGCTCAATACTGGCCCAATCTCATGCAATATCAGCCGCGTAACCTCAAGGATCTGTGGGATCTTTCCAATGGCTATTTTGCTGTAGGGCTTCAGGATCGCGGTCTTGAACTTATCCGAAAGGCAGCTGACCAATTTGGCTTGGCCCTCAGCTACTGGGTCGGTTTGGGGCAATACCTGCTACGATCGGCGCGCTGGGATGACGCCGGCAGCCTCGCTGTGAGCATGCGAAGTCAGCAGGCGGGCGTCAAAGGTATCAAAGCCTTCTCCTATTTTCTGGAAGGGATGGCGCAAGTGCAACAGGGAAGAGATTTTTCGGCGAACAGTGCGTTTTCCCAGCTGGTGGAGCAGGGTCCTCTGGGAAATCCCTCGATGGCGCTCAGCATGGGGCAGAGCATGGTTGAAATGCATCAATCCGAGCTGGCTTTGTCTTTTCTATTGGGGCAGGAGACCCAACAGGAGGATGCTCAAGCCTTTTATTCATTGCTCTACGCCGCTGCCAGAGGGGCATGCAATGCCTCGGAACTCCAGCGAGCTCACAAGGCCTTGATTTTGGCTCAAGCCGATGAGACTACGGATGTCTGGCGGTCTCTGGAATGCTCCCTCTTTACCGGGCAAGGGCTCGAGGATTCGGCCGAGCGTATCTTTTCCGATCCATCTCAGTTACCCAAGAGTGCTGAGCATGCTGCACTTTGGGAGGCAGTTGCCCTTCATTTGGGGCGCCCCGAACTCAGTCAAAAAGTGTGGGATACTTTTGTCGCGGAGGATTTGGATGAGGTCTATCGATCGCTTCATCGTTTGTCCCGATTTCAAAAGATGCTGGCCGCTGCCCAATGGAAGGAGGCTCAACAGGAACTCCGATTTTTGGATCAGACCAAGCTATTCTCGACTCAGCTGGCCCTTTTGGAAGCCTTTGAAGCGCAGCTTAAGGCAGAGTTGCCGGGGTCCTGAGACTTCCTTTCAAAAGCGCTTGCCGAGCGATACCTTAGTTTTCTATTCGAAGCCCACGGTCAGGGGGGGACAGCTCAGTGTTGCCTTGGACCGTAGACGTGCTTAAATGCCATTGACCATGCAATGTCCCAGACTTATCTCTGTTCCGACCGTCGCTCTACTTGGCATTCTATTGCTGGCTCCATGGAATGTTCGCTCTGAGGCTCCTGATTTTGCCCGGCAGATCCTCCCCATTCTTTCCGACAAGTGCTTTGTCTGTCATGGGCCCGATACTCGGAACGACAAGGACCTTCGGTTGGATTCAAGGGAAGCAGCGACCAAAGATCTGGGAGGATACCATGCGATTGATCCCGATCAGCCCGGTGAAAGTGAGGCTCTCAAGCGTCTTCGTGATCAGGAGGATCCCATGCCGCCTTTGGATGCCGACCGGCAGCTCACTGAGAAAGAGAAGCGTTTACTGGAAGCCTGGATTCTAGAGGGTGGTGCCTATGCCAAGCACTGGGCCTTTCAAAAGCCGGATCGATCCAACCAGCCTCATCAGGAGGAAATGACCCAACATGGGCACCCCATCGATGCCTTCATTGCCAGGCAGTTGGATGCGCGAGGGTTTTCCTTTGCGCCTGAAGCCCACAAACATGTGCTGGCTCGCCGGGCTGCCTTGACTCTGACGGGGCTGCCTCCCGATCCGGCTCAGTTATCCGATTACCTGAACGACGAGTCGCCCGGGGCTTACGAGCGGTGGCTTGATCAGCTCTTGAAAAACCCTGCTTATGGCGAGCACCAGGCAAGGTTTTGGCTCGATGCCATCCGTTATGGTGACCCCCATGGTCTGCATCTGGACAATCGGCGGGGCATTTATCCCTACCGCGATTGGGTGGTGCGAGCCTTCAACGACAACTTGCCATTTGATGACTTCATCACCTGGCAATTGGCTGGTGACTTGTTGGAAACCCCCTCCATGGAGCAGCAGGTTGCAACGGGATTTGTGCGCATGAATCCCACCACTGCTGAAGGTGGGGTGATCCCGGCTGAATTCCAGGCTAAGAATAATTTTGATCGCGTTGAGACTCTTGGCACGGTCTTTCTCGGGATGAGTATGGTATGCGCTCGCTGCCACACCCATAAATATGACCCGATTCCTCAACAGGAATATTATGAATTGATGGCCTTCTTCAATAGCACCTCGGAAAACCCGCTCGATGGCAACGCCTACGTTTACGGTCCGGTGCTTCAAGTGCCGGAAAATCAGCGCGCCTGGAAGGCATGGCACGAGCAGCAGGCGCAAAGAGACGCACTGCTCAGTGCCGCTGTAACGATCGTCTCCGAGGACTGGACGCCCGAGCAGGGAATGGGGGTCTGGGAAGCCGATCAATGGAAACTAAGTAAGCCTCAGGCAGTCCATGCAGGGCCTCCATCGCTGGAAACCATGGACGATCTCAAGGCCAACGCGCATGGTTTTGCCGCAGGCAGCCGTTCGACTTTGCCTTCCCTGGATCAGGCTCAATGGGTTCGCTTCGAGTTAAAGACCGCCCTTCAACAAACCCTGTGGATCACCTTTTCCGGAGGACCTGCTTCGCAGTTGTACCTGGATGGTAACGCGGTGGCTCTTGAACCCGACGTTTCTCCTGATTTACGTCATCTTGCCCTTTCCCTGACTTTGAAGAAGGGAGACCATGAGCTCCTGATCAAGATGTCTGGTACGGAGGTGCTGACCGAGCGCAAGGTTCGAATCCGCTCCCCTTGGGAAGGTGAGGAGCCTCGATGGCATGAGCTCTCCCCCGAGAAACAACTGGAAGGCCTGGCAGATCGCCAGGGACCCTTTGTAGAGGATCCACAATACGAACAGGCTAGCTCCCTGGCCCACGACATGGCGATGGGGAAAGCCAACTTCACCACGACTCTCGTGGCCACGGATCTGGACAAGCCTCGTGAGACGCGTCTGCTCCATCGTGGAGAATACGATCAACCGACCGGCGAAGCGCTTGCCCCAGAAGTGCTCTCCATCATGGGAGAGCTGCCCAAGGATGCGCCGAGAAACCGGCTCGGACTGGCCCAATGGCTGACTTCTGAGGAGCACCCACTGACTGCGCGTGTTCTGGTCAATCAACTTTGGATGCGGCTCTTTGGTGAAGGCCTGGTGCGCACACCGGAAGATTTTGGGCTTCAAGGCCAGCAACCAACGCATCCCGAACTTCTGGATTGGTTGGCCGTGCAGTTTCAGGAAAGCGGATGGGATCTCCAGCACATGATACGACTGGTCATGACCAGTCGCACCTTCCGCCAGGATGCGAGCTGGCGCTCGGAGGTGGCCGATCCGGAAAACAAGCTCTTTGCCCGAGGGCCCAGTTATCGGCTGGATGCGGAAGTGCTGCGTGACATGGGGCTTTGGGCCAGTCACATGCTGGATGAGCACATGGGGGGCGAAGGAGTCAAACCTTATCAACCTGCGGGCATGTGGTCGGCCATGGCACACCCTGCCAGCAACACCAAGAAGTATGAGCGTGACCTCTCACAGCGGGTCTATCGTCGAAGTTTGTATGTGTATTGGAAACGCACCAGTCCCCACCCGATGATGACCCTTTTTGATGCTCCAAGTCGCGAGGCAAGCTGTATCCGCAGATCACGAACCAACACCCCATTGCAATCCCTGGGCCTGCTCAATGAAAATCAACGCATGGAAATGGCCCGATCTATGGGCAGACGCCTGATGGAAGAACGTCTCAGCGATGGGGAGCGATTGGATTATTTGTTCACGCTTCTAGCCAGTCGTCCGGCGCAGGACTCGGAGCGTGAGGCCTGCATGCGCTTGCTTCACGATATCCGGCAGCGGTATCGGCAGGCACCAGAGGATGTTGATGCCCTGTTGGGTCCTGAGGCAACGGTCGAAACGCCTCACGCTTCAGCTCGCCTGAATCATGCCGCCTGGACTCAGGTGGCTGCCACGGTGATGGCCAGCGACGCTGCCATTCTCCTTTATTAATCGCAACTCTAACGGAATCAAAAAACCATCATGGAATCCTCCCATCCTCTACGCGAAACGGAATTGATGATGACCCGGCGTCAGCTTTTCGGACGCTCGGCTCTGGGTCTTGGTACATTGGCATTGAGTGACCTTTTCTCACCCTCTGGCATGGCATCACAGGAGACGCCTCCCCGGGTTGGGGGGACGCATCACAGGGCCAAGGCCAAGCGGGTGATCTACTTGTTCATGAGCGGTGGCCCAAGTCATCTGGATTTGTGGGATTACAAGCCCAAGCTTAAGGAACAATACAACCAGCAGTTACCGGATCATGTCCGAAGTGGACAGCGCGTTACCGGAATGACCGCCAATCAAAAAAGCGGTTTTCCTCTGGCGCCCAGCAAGTATGCCTTCACTCGACATGAAAACAATGACCGTGGGCTCTGGGTCAGTGAATTGCTTCCCCACACTGCGACCGTTGCCAGGGAACTGTGTGTCGTTCATTCGACCTACACCGAGGCGATCAATCACGATCCGGCGATTACCTACATTCAGACCGGCAGCCAGGTGCCGGGAAGACCCAGTTTGGGTGCTTGGCTCAGCTATGGCCTGGGAACCCTCAATGAAGATCTCCCAAGCTATGTGGTCATGCACGCCCGCTCCAAATATCCCGAGCAAAGCCTTTTCGCCCGGCTCTAGGGGACGGGCTTCATGCCTTCAGATCATCAAGGCATCCTGCTTCGCAGTCAGGGAGATCCCGTTTTGTATCTGAACAATCCGGGCGGCATCTCCTCGGCAGATCGCCGACGACAGCTCGACGCTCTGAGCGCCCTCAATCAGAACCAGTATCAACAGTTTGGCGATCCTGAAATCCTGTCCAGAATTCGGCAGCATGAGATGGCCTATCGCATGCAAAGTTCGGTCCCGGAATTGATGGATCTCTCCGATGAAAGTGAGGATACCTTCAACCTTTATGGGGAAGATGCCCGAGAGCCCGGAACCTTTGCTGCCTGCTGCCTCAATGCTCGACGGCTTGCCGAGCGTGGGGTGCGCAACATTCAGATTTTTCATCGTGGATGGGATGCCCATGGCAATCTACCGGCAGAGCATGAGTCTCAATGCAAGGACATTGACCAGGGGTCAGCAGCGTTGATCAAGGACCTCAAGCAGCGCGGCATGTTGGAGGACACCCTGGTGGTCTGGGGTGGGGAATTTGGGCGAACGGTTTATTGTCAGGGAGGTCTGTCCGCAGAGAATTATGGTCGGGATCATCATCCGCGATGCTTCACCGTCTGGATGGCGGGGGGTGGTATCCGTCCCGGGATCACCTATGGCCGCACCGATGATTACGGTTACAACATTGCTGATGCCGACGGCAACCCCTTGAATCCGCAGCCCAGCAAGGATCGATGGACGCCAGGAGCCATGCACGTTCATGACCTCAATGCCACCATCCTTCATTTGCTGGGGATGGATCACAAGCGCCTTACCTACCGCTACCAGGGGAGGGACTTTCGATTGACCGACGTGCACGGACATGTCATGCACGATCTCCTTGCTTAGGAGGGCTCAGGCAGTCGAGGCGGTTCAGGCCTGAGTATTCTCAAAAACGCCAGGCGAAGGCTGAAAGGTCCATGGGTGAAGGTTGGCCGATCTACACCTCCGCCAGGATCTTTCCAACGGCTGCTGAGTGCTTGAATCCATGCCCGGAACAGGGCGAGGCGACCCAGACATCCCGGGCAACGGGGTGCCGGTCGATGAGGAAGCCAAAATCGGGAGTCACCGTGTAGGGGCACACCACCGAGTGCAGGCAACGTTTGCCGATTCGCAGATGGGTCCTCGTGATCCTGGCCATGGCCTCGGATTCAGACGGGAGCACCTCTCGATCCATGGTTCCGGGGTGGCAGCTCTGGGTAAAAGACTCCGTGGCCACCTTCAGGCCACTGCCCGGCCTATTTACCTCAGGGAATCCATAGATCATCTCGTGGCCACGATAGGGAACGCGAATGAAGACCGGCATCGTGCCGGGTTCGAACTAATGAAGGACCTGCCGGTAAGGCGTGGCATGGTCCTGTAGAGCGGGGAGTGCGTCGACGACCCATGGGCCGGTGCAGAGGATGAGTGCTTCGCAATCAAAAGCGCCTTCGGCCGTCTCAACGCGATAACCGCTTGTGGTGGACACCCTGTCGGGTGCAGGGTTCATCCGGTGAGGGCTCCGGTGCAACTGCTGCCCGCACCTGCCGAGCAAGCGAGGCAATGGGCTCCGGTGGTGATGGGAAGCCTGGACCAGTGCTCTGGATCCGCTTCCCAGAGATAGATGGGTTTTTTTCCAGCCATGTGGAGCCCCAGCATTTGATTGAAGTCGCAATCAAAAAGTTCTCCCTGGTAACCGACGTTGAGGGTGGAGCGGCACATCAAGCCCTCCAGGGTGTCCGGATTGAACGCCTGGGCCAGTAGTTCCATGTAAGCTTCCCATTGCCCTTTAGCTCTTAAATCTTCCGCAAAGCGGGCAATGGGTTGGTTGGTTAAGGTAAGCAGGCGATCAAAATGAACTCCGTGACTCTCCTTGAGTGCTTTGCGGTAATCCTCTTCGAGGGCTGCCTGAGGCCCCGGAAGGGAAGCGCCCAGGGGATTGTAGACCAGATGGAGTGGAAGCTTTCCGCAGCCATAGCCCACGGAGTTGAGCTTTAGAAGGCCACGAATGCTCTTGTCAAAAACGCCTTGCCCACGTTGCTTGTGCACGTTTTTAGGCTCGTAGCAAGGCAGTGAAGCAATGATCTCGACTTCGTATTCGGCCAAAAATTCATGGAGGGTCTCGAAACCAGGCTCCTCGAGGATGGTCAGGTTGTTCCGGTCAATGACCCGACATCCGGCACCTCGAGATACCTTGACCAGGGGTTGAAAGAATTCACTGAGTTCAGGGGCCCCTCCCGTGATGTCCACGACTTTTGGGGGGTAGCGTTCGATCCACTCAAAGATGCGGTGAGCCGTCGTGGCATCCATCATTTCACTTCTCCAGGGTGCCGCATCCACATGGCAATGGCGGCAGGCCTGGTTGCATTTACGCCCCACATTGATCTGGAGCGTTTCCAAGGCGGATCTTTCAAGCCGTCTCTGGTGCTCCTTGAGTTTTTGATCGAAAGGGTTCATACTTTGGACTTACTTGCCGGATGCCCCATGCATGGCATATTAACTACTCTTTTACATTCGGTGAAGGACAATTCAATCAAGTCTCTATGAGTCAGGAAACTCAATCAGCCACCCCCTTAAAACTGCTGGATCCAATTGAAGACGTGATCCAGGCCATCAGTCAGGGACAGATGGTGGTCGTCGTGGATGATGAACACCGCGAGAACGAAGGCGATCTGGTGATGGCAGGTCAGTGGGTCAATGCCGAGGCGGTGACTTTCATGGCCAAGATGGGGGGAGGTTTGATCTGTGTGCCGACAACTGAAGAGCGCCTTCGCCAGCTGGGTATTTCAGAAATGGTTTCGGATAATCGCGATTCTTTCCGAACCGATTTTCAAGTCAGTGTGGATGCTGCTAAGGATATTACCAGCGGCATCAGCGGTCCAGACCGCGCCTTGACGGTCCAGGTGATGGCCAACCCTAGCAGCACTCCTTCGGATCTCGTACAGCCGGGACACATCTTCCCTCTCCGCGCCAAGTCAGGTGGCGTTCTGCAGCGAGCTGGCCATACGGAGGCTGCCCTAGACCTGGCACGCATGGCAGGTTGTCGTCCCATCGCCATGATTTGTGAAATCATGAACGATGATGGTACTATGGCACGGTTGCCTCAGCTCCTGGAGTTTTCCAGTAAACACCGACTCCGGATCTGCAGTATCGCGGACCTGATCGAATACCGACGTCGCAGTGAGCAGCTCGTCGATGTCATTGAGGTGGTGCAAATGCCCACCGATTATGGTGACTTCAGGATGCATCTCTACCAATCGAAAATTGACGGCCAGCAACATGTCGTGCTGGTCAAGGGAGATGTCAGCGGCAAGGAAGGGGTGCTGGTCCGTGTCCACAGTGAATGCCTCACTGGCGATGTCTTTGGTTCCCGCCGTTGTGATTGTGGCCCGCAGTTGCAGAAAGCCATGGCCCGCATCGAGCAGGAAGGTGCAGGAGTCATTCTCTACATGCGTCAGGAAGGACGAGGTATTGGCCTGGCCTCCAAGATCAAGGCATACAAATTGCAGGAGGAGGGGTTGGATACCGTCGACGCCAATCTCAAGCTTGGGTATGGGATGGACCTCAGGGAATACGGCATCGGTGCTCAAATTCTGGTGGACTTGGGGCTCCAATCCATCCGGCTTCTCACCAACAACCCCAAAAAGATGATCGGCTTGGAAGGTTATGGCCTCAAGGTGGATGAGCAATTGCCCATTACCGTGGAGCCAAATCCCCACAATGAGCGGTACCTGGAGACCAAGAAATCCCGCATGGGTCATATGCTTTAGCCGAGTTACCCGCTTGTTTAGCCAAGGTTTTTCATTCAATCTACCTCATTGCTATGCTTAAGGAAATCAAAGCTGAGATCCTGGAGACCAGCTCCATGCCTGTGGGGATCGTGGCGTCCCTCTACAACTCGCGTTTTGTCGACGGCATGCTGGAGGGTGCCATGGATGTCCTCAAGGGAGTCGGGATGCCTGAGGAATCCATTCATTTAATCCGGGTCCCTGGAGCCTACGAAATACCACTCATCACCTCCAAGATGGGCGCCTCACGCCACCCTCGGTTTGGTGCCTTGCTGTGTCTTGGGGTTGTTATTCAAGGGGCTACTCAGCATGCAAGATTGATTACCGAGGCAGTGACTCATGAAATTACCCGACAGCAGTCGCATTTTGGGATCCCAATCATCCATGAGGTTCTTTTGGTGGAAAATGAAACCCAGGCTCAGGAGCGCTGTCTGGATCTAAAATTCAACAGGGGCGGAGAGGCTGCTCAGACGGCGCTGAAAATGGCCCAACTGGCTCAGCATATTAATGACCAGTACTTATTAGATTAGCTAATTTATTGCATGACTAAAATTTAGTTGGCTAATTGAATACTCCCGCCACTTCATCAGTCCAATGGAATGTGGAGGGGCTTTGTGAAAAATTTCACAAATGACTTGAACCCTCTAATTGCAATGCTAAATTGTCATCGTTGAAGGGAATATTCTGACTTCTCAAGCACCATGAACTTCAAACATCGTTTACTCACACTGGCAGCCTTGGCTGCCTCATCACTCGCCGCCTTCTGCGGAGACATTATTGGCAAAGTGACCCTTAAAGGGGAGCCTTCTGGGGAACTTAACTTGCCTTTTGATCCCCTGTGCAAGAAGACCGTGAAACCCGGTGTCACTCCGACGACTCGGTTCTATGTCAAGGACGCCAGCGGCGGTCTGGCAGACGTTTTTGTTTATCTCAAAAATGTGGATGCTACCGAAGCCCCCGAGAAAGCGGTGGTTCTTGACCAGAAATCCTGTGAATACTCTCCATACGTGATCGGAGCTCAGGTCGGACAAACCATCAAGGTGCTCAACTCGGATCCGGTTTTGCACAACGTGCATCCTACGCCAAAAAAAGCGGGCAAGGAGTATAACAAGGCTCAGCTTCCCAATGGTCCAGCACTGACTTTTTCGTGGGATAAACCTGAAGTTTTCTTGCGTTTCAAGTGCGATGTGCATCCATGGATGTTCGCTTATGTGGGTTATGTGGAACACGGACACTTTGCGGTGACCAAGGCCGACGGCTCTTTCACCATCAAAAATGTGCCTCCTGGAAAGTATCAAATTGAGGCTGTTCATCGAAAGACCCACACCAAAGGAGTTGGCATTGCCTCTGAAGTGACTGTGACCGATCAAGGCGGTTCGGTAGATTTCGTTGTTGATATCTCTAAATAATTTTTTCCGTCCCCTACGGCTCCTCGGGCCATAGGGGGCGTCTTTCTTGATTCTCCGAAAAGTGACCACCCTGACATCCTCCGCATTTCGCTGGTTTGCAGTATCGACCTGTCTCATGACATGGTTGCTCATAGGTGTCGGGGGGGTAGTGACCAGCCAAGGTGTTGGGATGTCCGTTCCGGATTGGCCCAACACCTATGGATACAACATGTTCTATTTTCCCTTCAGCCAATGGATCGGAGGGATCTTTTGGGAGCATTCCCATCGCCTAGTGGCCTCGGTGGTGGGTTTCATGACGCTTCTCCTGGCCGTGTGGGCTCAGGGTAAAAACGGTCGTCTCTGGTTACGTTATGGATTCTTTCCACTGGGGCTACTGGCATCCTTGGTGGTGTTTTTACGAATCCAAGAAAACCAGGCGCAGCACCTCTCCATCACTTTGGGCTTCGCAGTAATGGCTTGGGTCGTCTCGTTCTTCTGGCCTCGAATGGAGCCTGCCCCCAAGTCGATTGGTCGGATGGCGATTGTTGCCTTGGGTCTGGTGATCGTCCAAGGGATACTCGGAGGATTGAGGGTCACCCTTTACGCCGCGCAAATAGGCATCTTTCATGCGACTTTGGCTCAAATTTTTCTGGTTTTAATGGCTTCGATTGCCTTGGTGGTCTCACCTTGGTGGCAACGTCTCAAGTCCGTGGCATCTCATCATGCTCAGTCGGTGCGACGGGTTTCGACTGCCCTGTTTGTCCTGAGCCTGCTGGTATTGGCTCAACTGCTCCTCGGAGCCACCATGCGTCACCAGCACGCAGGTCTCGCGGTCTCAGGCTTCCCTCTTGCTTACAACCAATACCTGTGGCCGCCGACCGATGCTACGTTCCTAGATCAAGTCAACGCAGAGCGTTTGGATCACCGCGAATTCGAACCTATCACTGCCTCCCACATTCATGTCCACATGGTTCACCGTGTCATGGCTGTTGGGCTGTTGCTGGTAGCTTGCGGTTTGATGGTGTGGACCATCAAGCGGCTTGGATGGCATCATCCCATGTCGCGTGGAGTGACCGGTTTCTTTTCCCTCATTTCGCTGCAAGCTACATTGGGAGTCGCAACGGTGCTGAGCAACAAGGCTGCCGATCTGGCCACGCTGCATGTGCTGTTCGGTGCATTGACCCTCGTAACGGGTTGTCTTATGGTCCTCGCCGCGCGGCGTTCGCTTTCACTGGCCAACGTTCCAACTCCGGTCCGTCTGAAGGCTGAAGTGACATCGAGTCTCAAACCCGAATGGTCCTCTGCAGGCGCATGAAATCAACGGTAGAAATCATGGAATCTGATACAGGGATCGCGCGATCTGCTTGGAGTGTTTTCGCTGAATTGGTGAAAGCGCGCCTGACAGCCTTGGTATTGCTCACCGCCTTGTCAGGCTTCTACCTTGCTTCCTCGGGCAGCATGGATTGGTTGCTCCTCTTCAACACCCTTTTCGGGACCGGTCTACTTGCCTGTGGAGCTTCTGTGCTTAACCAATACATGGAACGTGATCTGGATGCTCTGATGCCGCGCACTGCCAAACGTCCCCTTCCTTCGGGGTGGATGATGCCCGAAAAAGCCTTCTGGTTCGGGGTGACCCTTTCTCTGGTAGGCGTCCTCTATTTGATGTGGAAAGTCAACCTTCTGACCTGTCTGCTTGGGGCATTGACTCTGGGCCTTTACATCTGTCTCTACACTCCCCTCAAGCGTCTGACGGTTTGGAACACGCTCGTCGGTGCCATCCCGGGCGCGATTCCTCCCTTAATGGGTTGGACGGCTTCGACAGGTTCTCTGGGGGCAGGGGGCTGGTCGCTGTTTCTGATTCTTTTTCTTTGGCAGATGCCTCATTTCCTAGCCATTGCCTGGATGTATCAGGATCAATATGAACAAGCAGGCTACCGCATGATGCCCCATGTCGACCCCAAAGGCACTCGAACGGCTCGGCATGCCCTGGCTTACGCCTTGCTTCTGCTGCCGATCAGCCTTGCGCCTGTTTATTTTAAAACCGCAGGTTGGGTTTATGGTGCCGCTGCCTTGATCCTCGGATTGGGTTTTGTATGGCAATCCTGCCGCTTTTATGCGGTGATCGACCGAAGTAGGGCTCGACAATTGTTTTTTTATTCGATTATTTACCTTCCTCTGCTGTTGTTGGCAATGACCTTCAACAAGGCAGGATAGGGACAGCATGGGATGGTAACGACGAAATGCATTTATTTGGGTGAGTGCGTTCACCACAAGAACTTGGTTTAAATATCGTTTATCAAATAGTTATGGAATCAGCAGATCCTCAAGCACATCACGAGGCAGGTCACGACCATGGGGAAGCCCATCATCACGACCCCGGTTTCTGGAGAAAATACGTGTTCTCCACCGACCACAAGATAATTGGGATTCAGTATGGACTCACCGCACTTCTTTTCATGCTCCTGGGGTTTTTCCTCATTGCCATGATGCGCTGGTCGATTGCCTATCCCGGCCAACCCATTCCAGTGATCGGCTACCTGCTACACACCATCATGGGAGACATGGCTTCCCCAGTGCTCGACCCGCAAACCAAGGAGCTGATCGGTTATGCCATTTCCAATGACCTTTATAACAGCTTCGGGGCCATGCACGGCACCATCATGGTGTTCCTTGCTGTGGTGCCTCTGGCGTTTGCCGCTTTTGGGAACTATGTCGTTCCGCTTCAGATTGGGGCTCCCGACATGGCCTTTCCTAGATTGAACATGGCGAGTTACCATCTCTTTCTATTGGGTGGGTTGGTCATGTTTGCAAGTTTCTTTATCCCTGGGGGGCCTGCTCAGGCGGGATGGACTTCTTACTCGCCTTTGGCAACCTCCATCCCGACGGATGGTCAGTTTTACTGGCTGGTGGCAATGGTTATCATTATTACTTCCTCCCTTTTGGGTGCGGTGAACTTCATTGCCACCATCGTTCAGCTGCGCGCCCCTGGCATGACCTGGATGCGCATGCCCTTCTTCTGTTGGGCTCAGTTCGTGACGGCCTTTTTGCTTCTCCTGGCCTTTCCTCCCCTGGAGGTAGGCGCACTCCTTCAATTAATGGATAATGTGGCGGGAACAAGTTTCTATCTGCCAACCGGGCTTGCTGTTTCCACCTTGAGTGATGTGAGTGGTGGTGGTAGTCCATTGCTCTACCAGCATCTGTTCTGGTTCTTGGGGCACCCTGAGGTGTATGTGTTGATCCTCCCTGCCATGGGAGTGGTTTCCGAGATCATTGCCAACAACACCCGTAAGCCCATTTGGGGTTACAAATCACTGGTTTACTCGGTTTTGGTTTTGGGTTTCCTGAGCTTCATTGTATGGGCGCATCACATGTATTTGACTGGCATGGGCACCAAGATCTCTACGTTTTTCCAGACGACCACCATGATTATCTCGATTCCTTCGGTGATCATTTTGAGCTGTTTGTTTATCTCTCTTTGGGGAGGAAGGATTCGTTTCAACACGCCGATGCTCTTTGCCCTGGCGTTTTTACCCATGTTCGGGATCGGTGGTTTAACGGGGCTGCCACTCGGGTTCAACTACAGTGACATTCTCCTTCATGATACCTATTACGTCATCGGGCACTTCCACTACGTAGTGGCTCCAGGAACCATTTTTGCCCTGATTGCCGGGATCTACTTCTGGTATCCCAAAATGACCGGTCGTTACATGAGCGAGTTCTGGGGGAGGGTTCACTTTTGGTGTTCGTTCGTTTTCATGAACCTCACTTTCCAGCCCATGTTTGCCCAAGGTATGGCAGGCATGCTTCGCCGCATGGCTGACGGAGGCGTCGGATATTCCATTGCCAATAACCCGGATGCAGTTGGTGGTTTGGCTGATCGCTATTTGCAGTTGAATGTGAATATCACTTTGGCAGCCTACGCTCTGGGTATTTCCCAAATCCCTTTCATCATCAATTTGTTTTACAGCATTAAAAACGGCAAGAAGGTCGAATCAGACAATCCTTGGGAATCCACGACCTTGGATTGGCAGACCCCGACACCTCCTCCCCATGGCAACTTTGCTGGACCTATCAAGGTGGTCAATGGCCCCTACGAGTATAGTGTCCCAGGAGCCGAGGCAGACTTTGTGCCTCAAAATCAAAAAGCATAAATTCTTTTTAGAAACTCAATTCGATGGAAGTTCCATACACAGATACCAATCGTCCAGACACGGGTTTATACAACGCCAAGGTTGGCATCTGGCTGTTTCTGGCCTCTGAGGTTATGCTCTTTGGAGCCCTGTTTTCTGCCTACATTCTTTTGAGGGTAGGTGCGATGGAAGGGCATTGGCCGACGGGTCTCCTAGATGTGGGTCCAGGCTTCGTCAACACCCTGGTGTTGATTCTTTCCAGTGTGACGGTGGTCATGGCCTGGGCGAGCCTGAAACTCAATAACTTCAAAAACTTCAAATTGTATCAGGGGATCACCGTCGTTTGTGCCCTGCTTTTCGTAGTCATCAAATCTTTCGAGTACAAGTCGAAATTTACCCATCATGACGTAATCCTC